>JALHOI010000132.1:1535-7987 GCA_022843085.1 Pseudobdellovibrionaceae bacterium | reverse complement strand
AAGAAGAAGACTTTCGGTACCCAGGCCCGAAGCCGCAGTTTCGAGAGGCGGCTTTGATGATGCTGGCCGATTCGATCGAAGCCGCGTCGAGGTCGCTTGACGAACCAACTCCGATGCGTCTTCAAAACATCGTCAAGAACATCATTCAGCGCAAGTTTATGGATGGACAACTCGACGAGTGCAATCTGACCCTCAAAGATCTCTCGATCATCGAAGAGTCATTCATTCGGGTCTTACTTGGCATTTATCATCAGCGGATTGACTAT
Organism: Pseudobdellovibrionaceae bacterium; assembly: GCA_022843085.1. Lineage (GTDB taxonomy): Bacteria > Bdellovibrionota > Bdellovibrionia > Bdellovibrionales > JAMPXM01. The sequence goes on along the minus strand of JALHOI010000132.1, from coordinate 7,721 downwards.
CCGAAGCGCGCCGGTGGCGGTGCCGCCGAAACTGCGACGGCCTCATTCACCGGTCGCGGAAATGCTTAAAGCCACCAAGCTCAAAGTCGAAGTCATCGCTCGCCGGTCGCCCGCTTGGTTGGCGCCATTTACAGGTCAAAGTGTTCGTACGGTGCGTGAGCACCTTCTGCGCTCTCAGCTATCACCAAAGTTACGTTCAAAGTTACAGGCTGCCAAAAAAGTCACAGTCGTGTTTGTCGGTTCTGATGAAATTGCGAAACTCAATTTGGAGTTTCGTGGCAAAGATAAACCGACCGATGTTCTTTCGTTTGCTCCTATCGAAGCAGATTCGCTAGGCGAGCTTGTTGTTGCGATGCCAGTTGTTCGAGCCCAGGCTAAAATGAATCAGCATTCGGTTCAAAGCGAGCTCGCGTACATGCTGCTACACGGGATTTTGCACCTTTTAGGTCTCGACCACGGGCGCGTGATGTTTGGCATTCAAGACGCCGTCTTCGACGAGCTTCGCGAAAATTGGCTTTCGTGATGTGCTTGCGTCGTGTTACGAGTGGCGAATGAGTGTCATCGCACAAGCTTCAGAGTTCAAAAGTCGCCTGCAATTGATTCGTGATAAATCCGCCGAACTTCGGGGGTATCTTTGACATTCCCAAAAAGGAAAAGCAGCTACAGTCGGTAGTTTTGCAGAGCGAAAACCCAGCCGTGTGGGGTGATCCCGCAAAGATGCAAAAGCTGAATAAAGAGAAATCGGTTCTAGAAAAAGACATCGCGGCCTGGAAGGCCCTTTCGACTCGTTCTGAAGATGCACTCGTACTGCTTGAAATGGCTGCTGAACTTGACGACGAAGGCTCGTTTCAGGAAGTCGTCACCGAAACTGCGGCGCTTGAAACTTTGCAGCACGAGCTTGAAGTCAAAAAGATGCTGGCTGGCGAACTCGATTCGAATTCAACTTACCTTTCGATCAACGCGGGTGCGGGCGGCACAGAATCTCAAGACTGGGCCGAAATGCTTTACCGGATGTACATGCGCTACGGCGAAAAGCACGGCTTCAAGGTTCAAGAAATTGATCGTTCAGACGGGGAATCGGCCGGAATCAAATCGGCGACGCTTCTCATTGAAGGTCCCTATGCGTACGGATACCTTAAAGCCGAAAACGGAGTTCATCGATTAGTTCGGATCAGCCCTTTTGATTCGAATGCAAGAAGGCACACAAGTTTAGCGTCTGTGTTTTGCTGGGCCGAGGTCGACGAAGATATCAAAATCGATTTGAACATGGCTGAAGTCCGAGTCGACACCTACCGCGCGTCAGGCTCGGGCGGGCAACATGTCAACAAAACCGATTCAGCAGTTCGAATGACACACCTACCGACCGGGCTTATTGTTCAATGTCAGAACGAACGTTCGCAGCATTCGAACCGAGATCGTGCGATCAAAATGTTAAAGGCGGCGCTTTACGAGCGAGAGGTCGAAGCGCGAAATAAAGCAAAAGACGAAATGAATTCGGTTAAGAAAGAAGTGACGTGGGGTTCGCAGATTAGGTCGTACGTCATGCACCCCTACCAGTTGGTGAAGGATCACCGAACCCAGCACGAAACCAGCCAAGTGCACGCAGTGATGGATGGATCCCTCGACGATTTTATTTATGCTTTTCTTCGAAATCCCATCGGCGAGCGTGTTGCCAGTTCGTCGTTACCCGGCGATGATTCGCCAAGCGGTAATTTGTGAATCTCCGGCTTTGGTTAGCCGCGCGATTTTTGTCTCACGGGGCCCAGCCGTCAGCTTCGGATCATAGTCGACGCGATTCGTGGTGGCGTCGCAACGGGCTTAGGCCCGGGCTTCCAGCGACGCTTTCCATACTTGGGCTTGCGATCGGTGTCGCGTCGCTGACGGTCGCGATGGCCGTTGTCAGCGGATTTGAATCGACCTTAAAAGGCGCATTGATTGATGTCTTCGGACATCTTCTGGTCGTCAAACGAGGAGAGGATCAGATTTCATACGAACGAGCGTCTGAAAAACTTCGCGAGGCGCTGCCTGATTTTGTGAGCGTCACCCCGTTCATTACTCTTGAAGCGATCGTCGTCGGCAAACAGAAATTGAGCGGCGTCGTCATTCAGGGCGTCGATGCGAAGTCGGTTGATACCGTTTTAAATTTGAAATCTCGGGTCATTCGCGGAGAATTTAAGCTCGGACGCGAGCGAAAAGAAGACGGCGAGTTCGCCAAAGCGCTGGTCGGCAAGGCACTCGCCAAACGGTTCGGCCTCGAAATCGGTCAAACGTTTAAGGCCGTGTTGCCGCGACCAAGTGCACGAGATACAGCGGCCTTCGAATCTACCATAGCAACTTTTCAGGTCGCGGGCGTCATTGATTTTGGAAAAGCAGATTACGATGAGCGCACGGTCGTCACGTCAATCGCCGAGGCGCGCAAACTGGGAAACCTCAACGTCGAGTTTACCGGACTTCGAGTGAAACTTCGAAATGCTGACCGAGCAGCGCAAGCTTCGGCTGAGTTGACGGGAAAACTCGGACCATCCTGGTGGGTCATGGATTGGACAGAAGGAAACCGAAACTTTTTTCGCGCCATTAAGTATGAACGCATCGCGATTTTTTTCGTGATCCTCATAATGGTCATCGCAGCCAGCTTCAACGTTGCAAGCAACATTTTCATCGGTGTGTTGAGAAGAACAAGTGAGATCTCGATTTTGAGAGCGCTTGGATTTTCGAAGCGCGACGTCGCGCGTCTGTTTCAACTTCAGGGTTTGCTGTTTGGCGTCGTCGGAGTTTTATCCGGACTCGCTTTGGGAGCCGTGCTCGCTTGGCTTTTTGTTTGGGCGCAGAATGTGTTTCAGCTTCTGCCGGCCGAAGTCTATAAGTTGAACAAGATCGGGGTCGAGTTTAGCGTGATCGACATTTCGGTTGTCATCGTCACAGCTATTGCGATTTGTTTAATCGCAAGTCTAAGTCCGGCAGCTCGTGCATCGAACCTTGATCCCGTTGAGGGCTTACGTCATGAATAGTCTTTTGGTCGCTCGCGGCGTGACGAAATCTTATCCGATGGCGGGTGGACGTCTTGAAATTTTAAAGGGTATCGATCTGACCATCGAAAAGGGCGAAGCGATCAGCATCGTCGGCTCAAGCGGCGCCGGTAAAAGTACACTCTTGCACATCCTCGGAACACTTGATCGCCCGACCTTGGGTAAAGTTTTGCACCGAGGAATAGATCTGACAAAAATGACAGATGAAGAGGTCGCCTCTCATCGCAATGCAACGATGGGATTCGTGTTCCAATTTCATCACCTACTTGCCGAGTTTTCAGCGCTTGAAAATGTAGCAATGCCGCTTCGAATCGGCGGCGACGCGCCAATTGTGGCGCTGGCCCGGGCCGAAGAGCAGCTCATTCAAATGGGGCTCAAAGACCGTCTGCATCATCGACCGAGTGAACTCAGTGGCGGCGAACAGCAACGCGTGGCGATCGCAAGATCAATAGTCAGAAAACCAGAAATTCTCTTTGCTGATGAGCCGACAGGAAACCTCGACACCCAGAACGCGGCGCGCATTCAAGATCTTCTCTTTGAGTTGCAAAAAAGCATGGGACTCACGCTTGTTGTGGTCACCCACGACACTGCGTTTGCGGCACGTTTTCCACGTGCTTTAAGAATGCGAGACGGGCAGTGGGCCTGAGGAATTTTTGACAAGGCTTTAGGGAACGTAATAGGCTCTCGTCGAAACAAGTTATTGTCGAGAGGCTTCATCCTGAACCGCAATTTTATGCTCAAGCATCTTGTCGTCGGCCTCCTCCTCGCCGTTTACTTCATTGCCGTTTCTCTGACGGACGTAAGTTCCGTGTCCGCGCAGGTACCGAACAAGCTGCAGAACGGTGCCTCAAAAGCACCTCGCCGTGCCGCGACAAAGCCTGCGGCTCGGCCGAGATCCGCCGCTCGAGTCAACAAGCGTGCAAACACGAAATTGCCAAACGTTCGTTCGGCTGGTGCGGTCAAAGCCGTCGATGGACCGGTCGTTGCGAAGATCGCAGTTAAAGGAAATAAAAAAATCGAAGCTGATGCCGTCATCGCGAAGCTCGCGACCAAACAGGGCGAGGCTTTTTCCAGCGAACGGGCCCGGCAAGATCTTGATGCGCTGTTTAAGACCGGCTTTTTTTACGACATCAAAATCGAACGCGACGCTGTTGAGGGAGGAATTCAACTCACCTACACGGTCGTCGAGAAGCCTTCGGTCATTGAGGTTCTATTCACTGGAAACAGTGAAATCGATGCGGCCGAACTTCAGACAACCGCGGCGATCAAGCCCTACGAGATTCTAAATTCGGGCCGCATTCGCGATGCTGTCGACAAGATTCAGAAGCTCTACGAAGACAAGGGCTTCTTTCTTGCCCGGATCACACCCAAGATCGAGCCGGCCGGCAACGATGGGCTTGGCGAACAGGCTGTGAAGCTGACGTTCGAAATTCAAGAAAACGACAAAGTGAAAGTGAAGCGGATCACAATCCTCGGCAACAAACACATCGGCGACGGAAAGATTAAGGGTCTGCTGGCCACGCAAGAGGGTGGTTTTTTTAGTTTCGTTTCGTCGAGTGGTTCTTACAAGCAAGATGCCTTCGACCGCGATGTACAGCTGATCAACTACCTGTACTTCAATGAGGGTTACGTTCAGATCAAAGTCGATCGGCCGCAGGTCTATGTGACTCCCGACAAGAAGGGTATTTACATCACGATTCGCGTCGAAGAGGGAGATCGTTTCAAAGTCGGAACGGTCGATTTCAGCGGCGACCTTCTGTTTCCACGTTCGGAACTCGATGAGGCTGTCGAAATCGACGGCTCGACCTGGTATGCCCATGAAACTCTCTTGAAGGACATTCGAACCGTACAGGCGAAGTACGGCGATCTCGGTTATGCGTACGCGAACATCATTCCGCGCACGCGCATTCGAGACAAAGACCAAGAGGTTGATCTCACCTTCGAAGTTGATAAGGGAAACAAAGTTTACTTCGGCCGAATCAACGTCATCGGCAACACGAAAACGCGCGACAAGGTCGTTCGGCGCGAATTGCTGGTCCAAGAAGGCGAGCTTTACAACGAAACTCGAAGACGCGAGTCACTTGAGAACGTGAAGCGACTCGGGTATTTCGACGACGTTAATTTCAACGCGTCGACCCCGCCCGATAACCAAGATCTGATGAACATCGATATCTCGGTGAAAGAACGCAATACCGGCTCGATTCAAGTCGGTGCTGGCTACTCGACGTATTCGCAATTCATTTTCAACGGCCAAGTGAATCAGATTAACCTTCTCGGTAAGGGCCAACGGCTTGGCGTTTCGATCGATTTGTCGAGCAACCAGTCGCTCTTTAATCTGAATTTCACCGAGCCCTTCTTTCTTGATTCTGACTGGTCGCTTGGGTTTGACGCCTACCAGTCGAAACGGACAACGACCGAATACGAAGAAACGAAGAAGGGCGGAGCGGTGCGCGTCGGGTACCCGATCACGCGATTCCTTCGAACTTTCGTTCGTTACAAACTTGAGTCTTCCGAAATTGCACTCGATCCGCTCTACGGCGATTACGATCTGTTTCCGGTTCCGAATCCTGCCACGCCTAGTATCCCCGATCCGCAGGGTAACCCTAACGGCGTTACGTCATCGGCGACGTTGACCGTCGAATACGACAAGCGCAACGATCGCTTCACGCCAACAAAGGGGCTGTATGGTTCGGCCTCGCTTGAGTACGCGGGGCTTGGCGGCGATCAGAATTTCACGAAGGGCCTCGTAACGGCACGGGTGTACGAGCGCGTTGTGTGGGATATTGTTTTTCGAAGTAACCTCACGTACGGTTTTGTTCGGTCGAACGAAGCCAATCGTGCCCCGCCGTTTAACGAACTCTTCCTTCTCGGCGGTGCGAATTCACTTCGCGGATTCAATTGGTTCTCAATCGCCCGACGCAAGTATTCGCCGACTGTGAAGAGCAAGCTCATCGCAACTGGTGTCGACCCCGCCACCGCTGAAATTCGCGCGAACCGACCGTTTGGCGGAACTGAACAGATCTTCTATCAAGGTGAGCTCGAATTTCCTTTGATCACCGAGGCCGGTATCAAGGGCGTTGTATTCTACGATATCGGTCAGGCCAACGATGAGATTTCGATCAGCGAATTTCGAAGCGACATCGGTTTCGGATTTCGATGG
>JALHOI010000132.1:0-1525 GCA_022843085.1 Pseudobdellovibrionaceae bacterium | reverse complement strand
TCGCCGATTGGTCCGCTTCGATTCGAGTGGGGCTTCCCGCTTGATCGACGCGCCGAGCTTGAAGAACCGGCCGTTGTATTTCAGTTCGCGATCGGCGCACCGTTTTAGGAAATCGAGATACTCGTAAAAACAGACTTAGAAAATTGCCAGAAAAAAATTGTCAGAAAAAAATTGCCAAAAAAAATTGTACGAGAAAGAGGAGCACGAACATGAATTTGAAACTTGCCCGAACGAACCGAGGCTCAAGCACCGCGATGAAAACAACGGTCGCAGTTGCAATCGCACTTTGCTTGACGGGTGCAGCCACCCAATCGGTTGCGGCCGACGCAGCGAAAATTGGAACGGTCGATATCGAGAAAGCGATCAAGGCGACGAGCGCTGGCCAAAAAATGGCGAAAGAACTTCAAGGCGAATTCGAAAAGAAAAAAGCCGACTTTCAGAAACGTGACGGCGATCTTCGCAAGATGTTCGAAGACCTTGAAAAAAAGAAGTCGCTTTTGACAGATGAAGCCCGAGCGAAAAAGGCCGGCGAACTTCAGCAAGAACAAATGAAGTTTCAAAAAGAGGTCACCGACAGCCAGGCGACGATTCAGAAAAAAGAGCGCGATTTGCTTGAGCCCATTGCGAAGCGAATGGAAGAGATCATCGAAAAAGTTGCGAAAGACGGCAGCTACACGGCGATTCTTGATAAGCGCGCCATTCTTTGGGGCGCGAAGTCTGCAGATCTCACGGACGACGTCGTTAAAGAATTCGAGAAAACAGCCAAGAAGTAAACTCGACGCCGAAGGGAGCGATCATGCCAGAAAAGTCGGTCTACGAAATTTCCGATATCCTGCGGATCCTACCGCACCGGTTTCCGTTTCTACTTGTCGACCGTGTCGAGATGCTTGATCGTGACTTAGCAGCGAAAAATCGCGTCGGTTGGAAGATCCGCGCGATTAAAAATGTAACCTTCAACGAGCCGTTTTTCTCTGGCCATTTTCCGCATCGTCCAGTCATGCCGGGCGTTCTTCAGATCGAAGCCATGGCGCAAGCCGGTTGCCTCGCCGTTGTCGACCCCTCAGGCCCAGAAATGGATGTCGCGATTGCGGGCATCAACGACGCCAGGTTTCGCCGTCCGGTCGTCCCGGGCGACCGAATGGTGTTGAGCGCAGAGATCACGAAAGATCGCGGACAGATTATGGTGCTGCGCTGCCAATGCCATGTCGACGGCGAGCTCGCCAGCGAAGCGGAAATGATCGCTAAGGTCTTTCTGAAAGGGACGTGATGAGCTTGATTCATCCCTCGAGTGTCATTTCAAAAGAAGCCGAAATTGCCGATGATGTTGCCATCGGTCCGTTTTGTATCATCCGCGGCCGGGTCAAACTGGGGCGCGGGTGCCGTCTTGAATCACACGTCAGCCTCGGCAGCGATTACGGAATCGTCGAGATCGGCGAGCGCAATGTGTTCAGTGCTGGCGCCGTCGTCGGAGGACCTCCGCAAGACTTGTCTTACAAGAACGAGCCGACAAAACTTTTCATCGGCC
>JALHOI010000131.1 GCA_022843085.1 Pseudobdellovibrionaceae bacterium | reverse complement strand
AAAAAAGCGGCGAGCACGTAGATCTCGCTGAGTTTCGGTGAGACTTCTGTTCAAGAGGGCGATCGGAAACGCCCTGATTCTGTTCTCAAAACCTCTAGATCAAGGTCTACTTCATCCGAGTTGGAAAGTGTCCGATCAAGTTTACATGGCCGGAGCGCGAGCCGCCCTTCTTATGTTGGCTATTCTTTCGGGCTTCATACCGAACGCCAGCGCGCGTCCTTGCTCGACGCATTTTGCAGACATCGCGCGAACCCTTAAAACTTTTCTTAGTCGTTCAACCGAGCCAGTCACGAATTCTGTCGCCGTCCTCTGGTTTCCGAAAACACGAGATGGCTTCACAACTACGAATATTGAAAATGACGGAGGGTACTTCGGCACACTCACCTACTTCGAGCGCAAGGGATCCGTTACTGCACTGGCGAGACGCGAGCGTTCTCGAAATGAAGGACACTTCCGCGTTGGCATCCGTGCGACTGAAGAGGAAGTAAAAAAACTAACAGATGTACTCGCCAGTTCCCCGCCCCGGGTCGCCTAGCTGCGTAGAAGGCACATGCCTTGCGCTTCGAGACTCGGATATCCTGAAAGTTCCCATTCTGGCCCGCAATGTGCCGATTTTGAATGCGCTTTATATGGCAACATTGCGGCTAATACCTGGCTCACGAGTCACAAGCGTAGAGTACATCGGTCGAAACGCGATCGGGACAGTCTTCGGCTCCGGAGAATTTTGGACGGAGGTTATGCTCGTGACTGGCGTTGATCGACCAATCAGGAAAAAAAACTGAGCTCGTTGTTCCGATAACGAATCACGATTCGAATAAGCCAGACTCTGTAAACAAAACTAAATAAATCGACCGACCTAATACTCAATCCCATTTGCGCCAGCCGCAGTTCGAACCGAACTCGGGATTCAATATTACTTTCAGAAGTTCCAACCCGATATTTTTCGAATTCCCGAATTACGCAGAGTTGATTGCAAACGCGTCAGGGATCTTGTTTTGCGACGACCGGGGAAAATGAAAAGATCTCGCACTGTTTCAGCGAGGCTTTTTTCAAGACGACGGTCGGGTGAGCAGTATTATCGGTACCGAGATTTTTTCACTCAGCGCTCAATCAGCTTTGACCGTTTATCTGAATCAATCCTCTGACTGAATAATTAGCTCTGTCGTCTGAATCCTGGCACGGATCATTTGATATCCCTCCCCGGACCGGACAGCGTATCCAGTTTGAACCATTTTTTCCCAGACCCTTCTGGCATTTGGCGTTAACTGACCGGGGTGACGATTACTAGCCAGAGTAACTCCGTACTTCGCGAGTAAAACCTTGGCTCCTTCGAGGTAGAGCCGAAAGGCCAAACCATTGCCCCGAAAACATTCGGCAACAAAAGGTACGGCCCAAGTCCCACCCGTGATGGGGTCCATGTAAACCTTAAACGTACCCATCATCAGACCGTCGTGATGGCGCGCTCGAATTTCAAATAAAAAACCCGGTGGCCGGGCGACCGTGAAACTGGGCACATCATTCCCTGCCCGGTTTTCACCGGACGGAGTAGAAACAAAAAGGCTCTCACAGGTCGACGAATGTGCCGTTAGAGGAAGCAGTGCAAGAACCCATAAAATCACTTTCATACGGCTTGAGGCTGCAACTCACGAGCCATCGAATCCGAAGCAGCGACCTTCGACGGCTCGACTTGAAACCAAACCGTTCGCGGCGGGCTCAAATTGTGATTGGTCGATCCTTTAGGCCACTTTTTTTCGGACTGGCGCTACGCTTGTCATCTTACCTACAACTGTACGTGGATTCGGCGAGTAACTCCCCTTTTTTTGAAACTCGAAACACACCAGCATGTGTATCAAAATTGCGGGTATCGGTTCCGAATGTATTCAAGATCGCAACATCGAGGACCTGCACCCCCTCGGGCGAATTCATTGCGACCGAAGCCGTTACAGTCAACTGTGGTAAGCGCACAGACTCTTTGGCGCGTCCAGCCACAATCATCGACGGCAGCTGCGCGCCGCTATATTGGGTCAGACTTCGAAGTTGAAGAAGTACGTTGCGGCTAGATGGTGACGTAAACAATTGGAAGGCTTTGTCAGTTGAACCATACTTACCGAGGTCCTTGATGACGCAATCATTCTTCGCCAGCTGAAGGTAGGCTGAGTTCCAAAAGTTTGCAGACGGCTCGCTGTCGGTTGCAGCATCGGCTCGAAGTTGCGGCACGACCATCAAGAAAGCGAACGTCGCGAGTCCGAAACTAAAAATGCTTCTCATAAGAATCTCCATGCCCAAGAGTTCAATCTCTAGCCTTGCTGAGCATAGCTGCTTTCCGACTTGATTTCGCCTGTAACAAACATCACCTCGGAAAATTTGGATCTGTTGCCAGAGCGTGCAAAATGACAGGCCTATCAAGATCGGCTTACTACCGAAAATCAGTTCGCGAAGAAAAGCTGCTGAAGAGTGATCTCGAGATGAAAGCGATGATCGATGAGATCCACCGAGAGCTTCCCGGGTACGGCTATCGCCGTGTTCGAGAGCACCTGCTTCGCGAGGGAAAAACAGTAAATCCCAAGCGGATCAGAAGAGTCATGAAGAGGTACGGAATCTTTTCTTGCGTGAAGAAAATGATGAAACCAAGAGGCACGCACACAGAAGTAAGGCTCGTTTATCCGAACTTAGTTCGAGGTATTAAGCTGACTGGTCCGAATCAACTTTGGTCGACGGACATCACGTTTATAAAGCTCGTGACCGAATACGTTTACCTGAGTGCCGTGATCGACGTCTACACACGTAAGATCGTTGGATGGGCAGTGTCGCGAGACCTCTCGCACAAGTTCTGTTTAAAAAGCTTAGACGTGGCCGTGAAGCGCTTTAAGCCGCCGAAGGGAATCATTCATCACTCGGATAGAGGCGTTCAACTTGGGTTCAACCGGTCGTCGCAACGTTATGCTTACGACGAGACTTTAGCAGATCATTGAAGGCTTCGGAAGGCGTTTTCCATTCGAGGGTTTTTCTTGGTCGACTGTTCAGAGTCGCGGCAACGGAATCTAAATCCAACTTTGAATGTCGAGAGAGATCGGTTCCTTTCGGAAAGTACTGACGAAGCAAACCGTTCGTATTTTCGTTGGTTCCTCTTTGCCAAGGAAATTGCGGATCGCAGAAGTAGATCGGGAGATTGACTTGAACGCGCAGTTCTTCATGTTGCGCCATTTCAGTTCCTTGATCCCAAGTTAATGATCGCTTGAGATGCTTCGGAAGTTTGATGATGGATGCTGCGATTGCTTTTCGAACCGCTTCCGCTCCGTGGCCTGCGAGCGGTGGGCTTCGTTTGTTTCTAGGCGCGCCGTAATTCTCCATCCTTGGCAGGTGAAGTAGAATCGTAAATCGCGTCGTGCGTTCGACAAGAGTCCCGATTGCAGAGCTTCCAGCTCCAAGAATAAGATCGCCTTCCCAGTGACCAGGGATCGCGCGATCCTCAACTTCTGCGGGCCTTTCGCTGATCAAAATCTCCTTATTGACGAACGCACTGCCTCTGCGACTTCGTTCGCGCGGAATTCGAAGTGCGCGCCCTGTTCGCAAGCACGCAACGAGTTCTCGTTTTAAATTTCCACGACCTTGAATGTAGAGGGATTGGTAAATTGCCTCGGGAGAAATTCTCATCGACTCATCTTGAGGATAATCAATTCTAAGTCTATTTGAAATCTGCTCCGGACTCCAAGATTTGGCCCAGCGCCGATCTTTTCTGCGCCCTTGATTGCGGTCGATCCACGTTGTTTCTGGTCCAAGATTGCGCCCATTGATCGTCTTAACTTTTCCCGAAAGTCTGTCTTCGACATAATCGCGAAGCCTGCTGTTCAAATTGAGCTTCGCTAGCTTCGGCCTTCTAGACCGGCGATCGGCATGCCACTGAGCCGTATGCGCTCGGTACTTCAAATCTCCACTTCGGGTGGCGGCATTCCGCCTGAGCTCACGCGAAACGGTCGACGGAGATCGACGAAGTTTTAGCGCGATATCACGCACGCTTATCTCCTGCTCGTGTAAAATTGCGATCTCTTCACGCTCCGGAAAAGATAAGTAACGCTTGGACCGCGCTGATTCGATTTTTCGTTTCATGCCGCCATTGTGTCGGAATAATCTCGCGCCTACAGCGGGAGAAATTCCGGCATGTCTAGACGCTTCGTCGCTTGTAAGGCCACGATCAATAGCATTCCAAAACTTTCGGTAGTGCGCTTTTTGTGCAACTGGTGGCCGGCCGGGTGAGTATATTTTCGGTCTGCCTGAACGATCCGATTTTCTTCTTTTTGGGACTGCCATCGCAACTTAGCTTCATTTGGTGTTGCGACGATCGATAGAATTCACCCAATACTGCTGCCAGGATTACGTTAAATATCTTTTGGAAAATGGCTTCAAGATTTCAATGTCTCGAACCGCGACGCCGGAAGATAACGCCTACATCGAATCATTTTTCAAAACGCTGAAGAACGAAGAAATTTTCTTTAAGGATTACCAAACGTTTTCAGACGTGAAAGAAAACTTGCCGAGGTTCATTGATGAGATTTACAACACGAAACGGCTTCACTCCGCGCTCGGTTATAAAACACCGAGCGAGTTCGAAGATGAAGTTTTGAAACTTAAACTCGCTGACCGTCCCGTGCAAAAACTTTGGGGATACTGTGTCTAGTGAGGGGCGCACTCCATTTTTCTTGACGGCAAAAATCTGAATAATTAAAATCAATTCATGGAAGACTCAGTTTTGCCAGCGCATATTCGCCTTAATGGCCTTTTTAATTTTGCACTGGATGCCTTAAATGCACAAAACCCTGACGAATGCATTTCTCTTTGCATGGCGGGTTATGAAATAACTCCAGATTTTTTACCCCTGATTTCGCTAGAAGCACAAGCTCACCTTCAGAAGGGGGATTACTATAAATCATTTGAGAAACTGGAATTTGTCTTAATTCGTGAAGATAGTTCCGAGTTATCTAGTCTGCGAGACGACGTTCTAAAACTCATTGTCAAATTCGAAGCGGAAAAAAAGTTTTTAAAATAGGTCACGAAACACTGGTTTTTTGCCGGAGGCCACTTTCGCTCACAGCTTTTATAGCTAGTCGTTAGCGGAAGTAACCGGTCTTAATTTCTATTTAAGATCTATTCAATATTGGCCAATGAAATTTGATTATTTCAGGCTCGCTTTTTCTTGAAGATCTCCGCTTCGAGATTTGCGAGACGTTCAACTACCGTTTTTTCTTCAGACATTTGTCTGTTCAAAAACCAGTTGAGATAGGTCTGATAGCCCATGCCTTGTTTCTCGCCTTGTTCCTCGAGCCACAACAAAACTTCGGGATCTAGGCGAAAGCTCTTCTGGACCTTCAGGCCCTGGCGTTTCTTTGCGGGTTTTGCACTTGAGAGATCATATTTCGTTTTCATGATTTCACCTTTAAAAAATATTGATTCATTTCTTCTTTGACAGCTTTTCGTGCCGAAACAATACGGATCAGCTTTTCTTCTCGCTCAACAAAAACGACAAGCAAGACTTGGCTTCTCGCCGAGAGACCCACCAAAATCCAGCGCTCTTCTTTATCAGAGTTTTTTGCATCAAGAAATTCGATCGCATTCGGGTCCGAGAATGCGGTCGCAGCTTCGGCAAAACTAACCCCGTGTTTTTTTCTTGTTGGACTCTGCTTTGTTGTCATCCCAGTCGAAGATCATAAGCCATTGTACTTCAATGTATTACCAATGTCAATACGCCTAATTTTGATCTAAAATGTGCCTTAGTGGCAATAACGCCACTCTGATCTAGGAAGGATCATTATGGAAAATGAAGCGACAAAAATCCACGACAAGCAGTTGGTGCTATTCTCGGGAGGCGAAGCGGTCGAAGATTTGATTTACGAGTTTTTAAAGGATCGAAGCCCTTTAACGGAACGCGCCTACCAGCAAGACTTGAAGTCATTTTTCGAGTTCACCGCGAAACAGTTCTGTCTACCCAGGTCGGTGAACGACAAATTGCTTTTTGAAGAAATTCGTCGCGCACACGTGGTGAAGTACAAAAAGTTTAAAGTGCGCCCTTCTGATCGGGTCTGGTGGCTCCAATTTTTGTTAGTACTCGCCTAATTCGACAGTCCTCTCGCCGTCAAAATAACGAACTAGGACCTTCGGGTTTAAAGATGTGATTGCGAAGGTCGCGGTGACATCACTCGGCGCATCCAGGTCTGACAATGGAGCCATAATAAACAACACCAACCCGCGACTATCGTAGTATTGTCCGACGATGGGTTTACCCGCCAAAAGCGTGGGAAAATATGCGGCAACAGTAATTGTGAGATCGCGAACAGTGTAGCCCGACTCAATTCTCGTTTTTTCATCAACTTTTTGAACGCTAAGTTCCGCAAAGCCATTTGAGCCGCCTGCGTCCACACAGGCATTTGCTTCCCGACAATCAAGCTGTCCGTTCGCGAAAGCGACATTTGAAAATAGCAACCCAGCAAACAACGCAAAGACCTTAAATCCCATGGTGCCCCCATTTTGCCGATTCGGATCATTCGAAAGGGCTCGAGACAGAACTAATTCAGGCTCGCGATGTGTTCTTGGCGTTTTTTGACTTGATTAGATATTCGGCCGGTGTCTGTTTCAAGTACGCTCTAAACTGTTTGTAGAATCGGCCCAGATCAGAATAACCGGCAAGGTGCGCGGCTTCTGCGGGTGGTCGCCCCATCATCAATTCATGCATGCCGACTGTTACGCGCAGGCCCTTTCGGTAGAAACTAGGTGTCTCACCAAACTCGGATCTAAAGTTTCTCGATAAAACTGCTGACTGCGTCTTCAGCTTCTTTGCAATGGCTTGAATCTGAACCCCAGCAGCGTAATTGAAATCGATTTCTCGCTTTACACGAGACGACAGCGCCGACGGATTAGTAGAGGTCGAAATATTCTTAAATACCGTGACGTGCTCAAGAAAAGTTTCTACCTCGGCCAGCGATAAGGGTAGCGCCTGGTCCGATTGAAACAAGATGGGATGGGTGAATGTCGGATTGCGAAAAGTCCGCCGCGATAACAATGCACGCAAATGAAGGTGAGTGTGCTTGTCGTACCGCTCCATTGCCCATGAAAATGCCGGTACGAAAATAAACAAGTGCTTTCCAGATAAACGTACGTCACGACGATCGCTACGCCACCAGATCGCTCCGGATTGTACCTCAATCTCCGCCAACATCCAGTATGGACCCGAAATGTCGCTGCCATTGCCAGCAGTCGTCGTCGTGTATCGTTTGGCGATTAGGTAAAGTCCTACATCGATCTCGCTACATGAAAACGTCAAACTGGGCTCCGCTACGTGCTGAAGGTACTGTTTTCGATATCTGATTGCTGGCGAAAAAGTCCAAAGGAATTATTCTCTGGCGCGGTGAGGTGAGAGTGGGCTGGGGCGAAGCATGAAGCCGGTTGGTGCTCTTTCAGAGCACCGGGCTTCAAGCTTCGCTGCTTAATCGCTACGGCCGCTCCGGGCCTTCGCTGTTACGCCGGCGCTTCACTTGGCGGTGAGGTGAGGCTCGGCTGGGGGTTTGAAGTGAATCTCGAATCGGGGAGTGTGAGCTTTTCTGAATGCGTGTGCAGAGAGTTTGGGGACACTGAGTGTATTCAGTGTCGCACTCCAATACATTGTAGGCCGCCGCTTATTCCGATCAACTCTAATTCAGAAAATCACTGGCAATTACGAACGGTGTCCTTGATCTGTCTCTCGAGTTCCCATTTCTTCAATTGATCGGTCTCTCGCGCAACCGCATTCACTTGTGTCTTGAGCGTCGACGCTTTTTGATTGAAAGCATTTTGGTCGCATTTAGACCAGATTGGGCCGAACGAACCGAAAAATTCTCCAATCAAGGCCCACCGCAACGTGGTCCATTCAAAGCCCGACAACAGGTTCATGTAGGTCGTAAAGTCGGTTGCAAGAGCTACGTAACGACCGGAGAGGGTAGGATCAAGAAGCATTCCTTTTTGCTTAC
>JALHOI010000130.1 GCA_022843085.1 Pseudobdellovibrionaceae bacterium | reverse complement strand
GAGCCAGTTCTTCCGATTCAACTTTGGCGCGTTCGCTTTTGGTTTTTTCAAGGCTGCGCCACAACCAGTATCGAGCTTGAATTTCAACCGACTCGGTCGACGCGGTTGCCACGAGTCGCTCAAAAACCGACGTCGCTTTTTCAAATTCTTGAAGACGATAGGACAGTAACCCCAACCGCAGCATCGCAAGCCTTGCCGAGGCTGTGCCTGCATGCTGTTCGACAAGCTGCTCACCCATAGCTTTTACGGTTTTAAAGTCGTCAATCGCGTAGGCCGCATCGAGCGCCAACTCTAAAGTTTTCGTTTGACGTGTACCCGTTTGCTTCTCGCTCGCTGTTTTTCCGAGTCTCGCCGATTCGGCCCAAAGCCCTCGATTGAACAACACGCGAGCCCACTCCGCAATTCTGTCGGGATCGCTTTTTTCCATAAGTTTTAGAAGCGACTCACGAACTGGCAAAAATTTTTCGCTCGATTTTTCTGCGACGGAAATCAAACTTTCTTGAGTTCGATCGGCCGCCCACTTTGCACGATGACTTCCAGGATAGTCCCGAATCATCTTCATGCTGTCCTCTGCGGCCGCGACGAGATCTCCGGTTTTCAACGCGGCCGCAATTCGATCAGCAAGTTCGATTTCAAGGCTCGATCCATCTGGAAGTTTTGGAGTTAAGGACAATGGTGGTGTCGAATTTGCTTCAACCACGGGTGGGCCAAGTAACCTCACCTTCTCCCGCAAATCCGGCTGCTCTTGTTCGGCGAGACTACGACGAAAAAATTCTCGAGCCCCTTCAGTTTTTTGCGCAAGAAACATCAGCTCCCCCGCCATTCGCCACAGTTTTGACCGCGAAGACTCGTCGAGGACCGCGCCCGAGTTTGCTGCACTCGACATCAATGCAGCCGAAAGTCGTTCGACGTAGGGCCATGCCCGTTTGCGATTATATTTCGAATCGACCTCGAGCGCCCACAACTTTGCCTTCGCCCACTGTGTTCGAAGCTTGGGCGACCATGGCCCAAAGGCCATGAGGTTCCGCTTTGATTCTGTCGCAGCCAGAATCACACTCAGGCGATCGCCGGTCTTTTTCGAAAGCGGCAACTGCAAAGCGCATTCGAGTTCAGCTGCAAGTATCCAAGGCTCGAGGCTTTTCGCCAATTTCTTCAGTTTCAAAGCTTCTGCGAGACACTTGTCAGTCTGTCCGGTTTCTAAGGTCGTACGCAGCCCCTTGAGGCTTAAGATAACCGGCGAAGTTTGAATCAAGGGCTCTGATAAGTTGAGAGATATTGTTTCAACGTTCGCAGCTCGGGCACTCGCGAGTGCGAGAAAAAAGAAACCTGTCGCGATGAAAACCTTAGTCGCTGGAAATTCAATAACCGTCATCGCGTCTCCTTAAACTCGTAGATTTCGTGATCACCGGCTTTCGCGATAAGCGGAAGCCGCGTCTGCCACGGGCGTGGCTCTGTTCCCCAGCGAATTCTCTCTTCGGGGCCCCAGTAAATATGAGTCACTTTCAGTCTTTTAGCAGCCTCGACCCAGCCCTCAGTGCCGTCCATAACTCGCTCAAGATCTTGCTCGGCTTCAAGATAATCGATGGCATGCGACCAAAGGTGTCCAGGATATCCAAGTGCACGAACTCGACCGAAGTACGTGAGAACATGATTCGGTGTCGTCGCAGCAGCGAAGATCGCCTTCTTGGAAACACGCATTAAGACGGCCTCGCCCAAAGCTGTTTGCTCGATCGTCCAAATCGAAAGCGACCTCTCAAAGGGCTTCTGCCAGGAATTCGCGATAACAACAACCCCGGGGCCGAATGCGGTGCCGATCCCGATCCAGGTCAGGAGCGTCCATAACATCGAGGGCCGCAAATTCGAAATCTGAATGAGACGGCGCCCTAGTGCTGCAAAAAGTAAAATCCATGGCCAAACTAGAACCTTAATGTTGTCCCATTCCCAGGGTGCAAGCATCACGAAAAGAAAAGTTATGAAGAATCCGACTAGCACTATGACTTCAGCTCGGTCTGCTCGACTCTGCTCATGTGCTTCGACTCGGTTTAGAGCCTGCGATCGTTTGACAGTCGCACATATAAACGCAAGCGCAAGTCCTGCGGCCAAAGGCAGGCCGAAATTGGTCCAAAACCAAACGACGGTTGTTTTGAAATCGGCGCCTGCGGGCACTAGCCACCATGCACGGAAGTGAACAACCGACGCTTTTCCAAAGCCCGCCGACGTATGATAAATTAAATACGTTGCAGGCAGTAAAGCCCACGCCAAAGCACGATTCTCTTGAAAAAAACGCCGAACAAATTCCCGGGTTCGCGAAATTCCAAAATCACACCAACAGAGGCAGAACAAAAGTAAACTCACGACGACGAATGAATGTGCGTGAAAAAGCGGAAAAATCGCCCACATTCGACCCAGCCCCCCGACGGCCCGCCTTGAAAGCCGCACTCGGTCGGTAAGATGGGGGCGCAAAAACAACAAGAGCGTGAGGCCCATCGGTAGGGCAAACAGCATTCCACGTTGGGTAATCCACACCGCAAGAAATAGACTTTTCCAATCGACGGCACCAACCCCTTCCGCAGCTGCGCTACCACCAGCAAGAAAAAATGCAGCCATCGCCCATGCGCCACCGATTTCTCTCAGCAGTACGAGAGTCGCAAAAGTTGCAGCAACTCCCGCGAGAAAGAGGTGCGCGCTCGTCGTCACGCCCAAAATTTCCCAAAGTGCATTATAAAGATCTGGCCCGAACGGATAACGAAGAGGCTCAAGCGCAAAGATTGGATTTACGGGTATAAACTCAAGACCATTCGCGATCGCACGGATAAAGTTAATATGAAGCGGAAGATCGCCGTAATTTGTTGCCGATAAAGTCGCAATGCTGCTGCCGCCTTGGTTCGGCATGAAGGGCATTAACCAAGCGAAGTGCTTCCACGAGGCGAACAACGTGAAGACTACAATTGCGATTTCGATCAAGGACCACGAACGCAAGACCTCTGGAGCACGCCATTCAAGAGTATTGCCGAGGGCTCGAACAAACCGCCGTGCGCGAATTAACGACAGCGCCAAACTTGAGAGCGCAATCAGTGGCGTTAAACCGCCCGTGATCCATGAGAAAACAAAAGCGAAGGCGGTGGCCGAAACCGCGTGCGCAGTAAAAAAAAGTGCAAAGCTGAGGCTTCGGCCCTTCATCTTTGCGTTGCCTCTTCAAGCGCGACGTCTTTTGGAAGGACGCTTTGAAACTTGTCGTAATCGAAAAGCGCCCAACCTGGAAGGTAAGCGTCGCGCAACTGAAACTTTATTCGACCAAACTTTTTGGGAAACACTTTTTGAAGACCTTCAAGCAGGCTTCCGTCAATCAGCACGAGATCTGCAGTGTTAAGTAGCTTTGGATCTTTGTCGACGTCCTCAAGTTTCGCGTACCTCATGTTCGGAAAAAGACTGAGATCATACGGAAGCGGCCATGGGTCTTTCACCATCACGACAATAACTGAATTTTTAAAATCAGGAGACTTCGAAATCTTCTCTCGCAAAAGACCCATCACGGCTGTGTAGTCACTCGTTGTCTGAACGTAAACGTAAGGTTCGCGTGCATCGGCAAAATTCCGAAAATTTAAGCGCCAGCTTCGAACCGCGCCAAGTGCGATTAAGACCGTCATCGCAACGCGCGCGCTAAACTGCATGAACCGCGGGTACGACCAAGTTCCGATTTTTTGACCTCCGAAACTGAAAAACGCAAGCAGCCAAAAGTTCAGAATAAGCCAAGGGGTCTTGTAAGGCACAATCGAATAGGCGAGAAAATGGCCAAGGCCGGCCAGCAACAAGAGACGTTGTTTTCGATTTTCAGATCTCAATTGCAGGGTCGCAAAGACTGAAACCAAAAGACCAATTAACAGCGGCAGCTCGTACTGCCATGCAAGCTCGAGCCAGTAGTAAAAGGGTTTCTCATGACCATTGCCGGCTGTTCCTGTTGCCGACCAAAATTGAAACGCCCTAAAAAAATTCGTGATACCCTCGCTATGCTGGAAGAAGCCAGAAAAGAGCGCCGCGAGTACGCCGACAGAAATCCCGCCGATCGCAACCGCCGTTTTAG
The DNA here is from genome assembly GCA_022843085.1 of Pseudobdellovibrionaceae bacterium. Taxonomy (GTDB): domain Bacteria; phylum Bdellovibrionota; class Bdellovibrionia; order Bdellovibrionales; family JAMPXM01. The sequence continues at coordinate 3,919 of JALHOI010000130.1, read as the reverse complement.
CAAGTCCCCACTGTTCGAGCTTGCCCAACGATGAGAATGAGGTCCACGGTCGGTGACTTCGTTCGATTCGTTCAAGCCCCGCAATCATGACTTCCGCGATCGCCCAAGTGCCTAAAAAAATAAAGAATGTTTCTTTCGTTGCCAGCAAGATGACGACGCCGCATGCAATTAAGATCAGCGACAACCGATCGGGTCGACTCATCCACGCAAATCGACCGTAGATGAAAAGAATCTGGCCGATAATGAAAAGGGTTTCATGAATTGCATAGCGACCATAAAAAGTGAAAGCAGGACTGAGAGCTAAAATCCACGCCGCCCAAATCGCCGATTGTCCGACGAACCTTCGAAATTGAATGATTCCATAAATCAGAAGAACACCGAGACCCGCGTTCATAATTCGAAACGACTCGACGCCCCGACCAAAAAGTATTTCTGCAAGATGGCAAAGGTAAAAATAAAGCGGCCCGTGAAAATTCGTAGGATCGTACGAGTAAAATCCATCGCGCCAGATTGTCATGACAAAATGCCCGTTGATGCCCTCATCAAAATGGGGCGGCTTTAGCCCGAGATCGTAAAATCTAAAAATTGCGGCAACGGCGAGCAAAATTGAAAGTCCAAATCCGAGTTGAGTTCGGGGTCGAGGTCGCGAAGACCTTGCGCCCGGAGCGAAATTCTCCACTGCAGCACGACCATCGTATCGATTTTCTTGTTGCGCCGACATTTGTCCTATTAACGTAACACCCATGACCGATGCGTCCAATCGTTCTATTCCGGCGCTCTCCATTGTAATTCCGGCCTACAACGAGGAGCGTCGGCTACCAGCTACGATTCGCGATCTTAAATCTTTTTTTGGTCGTTTCGGCGAATCAACGACAGGCCTCGAAATTATCATTGTCGTTGAGAAGTCGAAAGATCGAACTGTCGAAGTCGCTCGCCAGTCGGTTGCCGATGACCCACTCTTCACAGTCATCGCGAACGATGTGCAGCGCGGCAAGGGCTTCGCAGTGAAAACAGGCATGTTGGCGGCGCGTGGTGAGACCGTGTTCTTTATGGACGCCGACCTCTCGACGCCTCTTGCGGAAATTTTTAAATTTCTCGCAGAGTTTCAGTCCAAACCAGAGGTCGACATCTTGGTCGGATCTCGCGCTGAGGCACAAAGTCAGATTATCAAAAAACAAAGCTGGGTTCGGCAAAACATGGGGCGGGCTTTTAATCGATTTGTGACACTTTTGGGCACATCGGGGATACGCGACACTCAGTGCGGATTCAAAGCTTTTCGAAGACGCGTCGTCGAAGAGCTCTTCACGCGGCAAACGTTGAACGGCTTTGCCTTCGATGTCGAGCTACTGGTACTCGCCGAATTCATGGACTTCAAAGTCGAAGCTATTCCCGTTCGCTGGGTCAATTCACCAGATTCAAAGGTACGAATCTGGATCGATCCAATCAAAATGTTCTACGATCTAGTAAGGATTAGGCGGATCGCTCGTCAGAGCCTGAAAGCGCGACCACTCGTTCAAGCGCCTTCGCAGCCTGATCGATAAGTTCTCGAAGTTTCTGCGGGTTATTCCATTCACCGACACTAGATTCGGGTGCAAAAGCAAGCAGCTCGAACTTCTGTAAAACCTCTTCAATGGCGGGTCCGCACTCTTTTTGAATAGAAGGTGGAGTCGCAGTTAAGAGCTTCAAAACCTCGCGCTCAGATACGCGGTCGCCGACGATTTCACCCAGGGCAAACGACAATAGGTTCACGCCGCCGACGCCGACCTGCCGAACCTGAGCCTGCTTCGCTTTCGCGTGAAGATCGCGCACTCGAATTTTGATTTTTCGACCAAGTCGTGGTTTGCCGCGACCCCACCCCAATTCGCTCGCGGCAATACCCAACAGAAGCGCAAATGCCACCGCGAAAAGTCCAGCCGCTGCGCCAACCGATTGAGCGAGCGTGAGTGACGATTTTGGATTGAAACTCTCGATCAGCCTTGGTTCGGTCGGCCCCGAAGCCCGGGCAGGTTTTCCCCGTTTGCCGTCGCCGGTGAAACTGAGCGAACTTTGCCCTTGTTGTTTTGCGCCTGCACCGACAAGAAGTTTGAGAGCCTCGGTCGAACGAGAAATGTACTTCTTCGATTGCGGATCAAACATCGACGCTGAAATTGGCGGAATCGTAAACTCGCCATCACGCCGCGGGATCAATTGAAGGGTAAATTCCTTAAAGCTTGTACCCCATCCAAAAAATTTCGAATCTTTCTGTGTGTCATAGAGTTCCATTCCTTCTGGAACTTGAAACGGCGGGATGTCGATGAGCTTGGCGTTTCCACGACCTTCAAAACGGATTTTCAACGGGAACGGTTGATTTGCGACCACGTTATTATCTTCGATACGTGCTGTAACTTGAAAGTCGCCCACGGCGCCCGAGAAGTCGGCCGGTCGGCCCTCAATCGGTAGTGGCTTCACTTTAATTTTTACGGGTTCGCTCGACTTTGTATAGGTAAATGCACGCCCCATACCCAACGCACCGAACGGATCATTACCTGAAACAACAGTGCATTTCGCCTGGTAAGGATCAATTGTTGAAACTCCCTCTTTGATTGGAAAAAGCGCGAATGAAGCCAGCAGCGCTTTTTTAAACGGTACCCCATCGATGACCTCAGATTGAAAATTGAGATGCGTCGCAATTTCGATGTCCTCTTTCCAGAAACCTTTCAATGACGGGTACTTCAGCGTATCGAGATCTCGAATCATTCCGCTTGTATAAAGATAGAACGAAACTGTGACTTGTTCGCCAACGTAGGCCTCGACCTTGTCGGTCTCAACCTGAATGAAGAAAGCTTCGTTCATGTTTTTGGGCAGTGTACGTGTGCCGCCCTGAGGAATCTGCTGCATCCCCCGTCTCAGAAGCTGCGAAAAGAGATCTTCTTCCTCGTCGTCCTCGAATCCGGGTGGCGGCTGGGCCCCGCCTTGCCCGCGCCTGGCGGTTCCACTTCTATTCTGACCGGCCCCGCTTGCAACCTGCACAGAAATAGCACCGGTGCGACTACTTTTCCCCTCGACGACAACTTCGACCGGAAAAATCGTCAACGCGCCAAGTTTTTTCGGCGACAATTGCCAGTTGAAGAAAAGTCGACGAACCGATTTGAACTGGGGACCAGTCGGAGTATTAACGAGATTCGCCCGAACTTCTTTGCCCTGCCACTGATTTAAAACTTCGAAATCGCTCAGCGGCGGAAGTTTAGGTGTCTGAACTTCGATCTCTTCTTCAGACTCGATTGCAACAGACAGTACGACCGTATCCGTCGGATCAATCGCTTTGCGATCTATCGTTGCTTTGACCTCATACTTGCGAGTCTGAGCCTCAGTTGGCGGCACGAGACCGAAAGTTCCAGCGAACAGGCTGAACCCAAGTAGCATGATCGAGATGTTTGATTGATAGCTCACGATCTCACCAGTCCTTGTCACGGGGAGCATCTTTGGCACCCTCTCGCTGCATCTTTCCGCGCACCTGATCTTCTTGCCGCTTGAGCTCTTCGAGAATTCGGCCAACGTCCTGCTGGCTTAGTTGTTCAGAGTTGAACGGTCGTGGAGTCGGCTTCGGCGTGGGCCCGGTCTGTGGCTTCTGTTGGTCCTTGGGGTCCGGCTTCGCGTCTGGGTCATCTTTTTGGTCTTTACCGTCTTTGCCATCTTTTTTGTCTGAAGGGTCACCGTCGCCGTCGCCTTCTCCTGAAGCCATCAGAAGTTCGATGTTTGTTTTCGTCTCGATCGAATCAGGCTTCAGTCTCAGCGCAGTTTGGTAACTACCCAAAGCAGCATCAGTCTGCTTTCTCGCCGCGTAGATGTTGCCAGCGTTGAATGCAATTTTGAATGCCAGTTCTGGAGAAGGATTCATCCTAAATGCGGTGGCGTATTCGCTGAGCGCTTTATCTTCATC
>JALHOI010000129.1 GCA_022843085.1 Pseudobdellovibrionaceae bacterium | reverse complement strand
GAGTTTGGCGGAAACGAAACCACAGCGGCACCGAAACCAACTGAGAACGAACTCACAAGAATTTTTTTCTGATCGCAAGCTTCATCATGCAAAGCGACGATTCCCTCGAGATCAAGAAAATCAATCGTGTCAATCACAACATCTGATTTTTGAACCAACGTCTTTGAATTTGCGACCGTCAAAAGGTCGGACACCGTTTCGACCTTTGCAGAGGGATTAATTCGAAGAATGTTTTCTTTCAAAGCATCGACTTTTAGTTTTCCGATTTGGTCATGGAAAAAAGATTGGCGATTTAGGTTATGGGAGCTGATCGTGTCGCCATCGACCAAAACAAAGTTTTGAAAGCCCGTGCGAGCGGCGGCTTCGGCCACCTGACTGCCGATTCCGCACCCCGCGATCAGCAACCGGCTCTGACTGATTTTTTTTTGCAGCGGCGAACTTATGTAACCTGTGTTTCTCAATACCAAGTCACTGTACGTGTCTGCCATGGCTAAAAGTTTGTCAGATTCTCCAGGTTATGGCCATGTGAATTACATGTGAATTTCAGTTGACGGTCTGGACTCTCGTCGCGGCGAAAACTTGCCGAGAATCTTCAAGTGAGTCGTCGCACATCCAAATGGCTTCTTAAAAGCGCGCGCGTTTTGCCAGTTTCATTACAGGCTTTGATACTTCGTCGCGCAATCGATTTACCGTTGGCGATACCATCTGAACTTCGATTTAAAATTGCAGAAACCACGGACGAGCTCGAGGCTGCCTTCGGCCTCGTGTATGATGAGTACTTGCGGCTCGGGTATTGTGCTCCCAACCCAATGAAGTGGCGCGCCACGATCTATCACGCACTTCCGACAACGACGACGCTTCTCGCGCTTTACGGCAACCGCGTAGTCGGAACTTTAACGCTTGTTCGCGACAATCGTCTGGGTCTGCCCCTTGATAAGGTTTTCGACGTTAGCATTCTACGTCGAGAGGCCGGACGGCTCGCAGAAGTCACGAGCCTCGTCATTCACCGCGACTTTCGCCGTCAAAATGGGGGCGCGGTACTTTTTCCGCTCTTGAGGCTCATGTACGAGTATTCAACCTCGCATTTTGGCGTCGATCACCTCGTTGTATCGATTCACCCGAAAGACGAGCCCTTTTACAAATCGCTTCTCCTTTTTCGAAAGGTACCTGGTACCCGAACGGTTCAGTACATGGGCGCACCTGCCGTCGCATTGCACTTAGATCTTCACGCCGCGTTACGTGACTACCAACGTGTGTACTCAGCCTCAAGCGAACGAAAAAACCTGTTTGATTTTTTCGTTAGAAGAACGATCTCGAACGTCGAGCTACCTCAACGCATCTACAACCAAGTGAACGATCGGCTCGTTACACTCGACTATTTTCGGCGCGTGTTTGTCGACCAGCTCGGTGTCGTAGCGGCCGGCATTCCCGCCGAGCGAAGAGCCATAGAAACTGCGCTCACGTACGCTGATCCCGCGCGGGCGCACCCGCGACTTGAGGTCAACGCTCCCGCAAAGCTTCAATCAAATGGCGAAGGGGGACTCGTCGCGAACATAAAAGATGTTTCGCGAAATGGTTTTCGTGCTTACTTCAACGGTCACTTCACAGTTCAGCCCGAATTCAAAATTAGAATTGAGGTTGGTAAGGACCTGTTTTCTACGGTGACGGCAAAAGCCGTCTGGATCAGCCCCGAGCGAGGCGTTGGATTTGAAATCATCGAGGCCGACGCGCACTGGCACGGTTTCATCGACTTTCTCTACAAGTCTGAATTCGGTCGCCAGGCCTGACACGCAAAGTCGGATTGGCCACGGAATTTCGACCCCGCAATTGATTACGAAAATGGCAGTGAGTATTGTTTGTTGTCGGCAACTTCAACAAACGAGGTTTAAAATGAAAACCGCTCTCCTGCTTATGGGTCTTGTTCTGGGCCAATCGGCACACGCGTCTCTGGCAACAGATTTGAAAAATTTGAAAACGACGACGCTAAAACAAGCGATGAGTTTTCCGTCTTTAAAGCTCGAAAAATCAACGACAACGGAAATTCAACCCGTCCGTTTCGTTGCCGGCAAGTATGCTCTAATTAAGAGCGTTCTTTCTCAATTGCCTGATGGCACTTGGGAAAACACTGAAACTGTTGAATGTACGGGGACCACCAGCATACCGGTCTTCGACATTGATCAGGGCGGCGGTTCTTTTTCTGCCAACTTGATCGAATGCGCAACGGCGACAAATGGTAATCCCGTCACCGCTGGGATACTTTCAACGGTTTTTTTAATTACCAAAGATCACCTCTTCCCCAGCGAAGCGCCCTTCAAGGTTCGGGACAACTTCGTTATGCTGACGCTAAAGAGTGCTCAGTTGACTCCATCGAGCGGAATCCCCTACGGAATTAACTTTTCTTCGTCTCGCGACGAACTCGCTTCGGCGATAAATGTGATCGCACCGAGCCCAAGTGACAGCTGTGGCTCAGCGCCAATGCCAGCTTGCGGAAATCCAACGATCGAATCCTTCCGACTCAACCTCGAGTTCGGACCGTAGGAGTCGACGCCTTCGCGTGGCCGCTTCGCCGCGTTTAGTCTTGAATCCAGGCCGCAGGTGAAAACGGGCATGCACTTGTAAAGTAATCGCGGCCACTATTCAGATCCTTGTACTTAACGACCTTCGAGAAAGCGGAGTCCTCGGGTTGAAGCTCGACGATGCCTGTGGCCAAAGTATTGACGAGGTGAAGCCGTGGACACCCGTGATATCCCGAGATTGAAACGCTGACGCCCTGGCGAACGAGAAGCCAGCCCGTGGCGCCAACCCACACAGGATCCATCTCATTCAAGCGAGAAGTCGTTAACTGACGAAGATTCGTTCCGTCGATGCCCATCGTCCAGACCCGCCACTGCGGATCTTGCGGCCGCAGAACTGAGAAAGCGATCTGCTTTCCATCGCGGCTCGCGGCCACATCCATAATTTCGCCTGACATTTTTTTAACCAGTCTTCGGTTTCGGCCGGAGCTATCGGCTAGAAAAATTTCTCCGGCCGCTGTCGTGTAGATCGAGTTTCCATCGAAAAGCCAGTCGAAGGATTCTACACCAGGTATACGATGAACAACATTCCCTCGACGATCAAACACGGTGAACGTAGGCTCTGTGTAACTTTCGCCGTAATCTTCGTCGGCCCAAAAAACGCCGATCCTCTGTTTGTCGGGCGACAGCTTGGGAATACCGTGCAGCGATTTGCGAATCCGAAGCTGGCCCTGCTTTGTACCACTGGGATCAAACGAAACTAAGTCGTCTTCGCGTGTGGAGTAGCGGTTTTTCGTATCGATAGCCAACCACTCTCGCCCATCAAATGAGGGCCAGACCGTGGTGTTCAAATCCAAGAGCCGCGAGATACCGGTCGCGAGCGTAACGATGCGAACTTCAGTCGCCGTGCTATAGACGGCGTAACCGCTGCCAACCGGGTCTCCTAGGGCGTTGGTGGAGCCGCCACCTTGCCCGCCACTGCTGTTGCAGCTTGCAATGGCGAATCCGCCCAGTATGAAACCAAGCGCTTTAGTCGACGCTTTGGTCAAGGCGCCAAACTTCAAAATTGAGAATCGATCTTTGAGTCGTTCCATTTTTCGAATAATAATTCAAAAGAACCGACGTTTCTACGCTAAATTTTCACCGCTTCAGTTTTACGAAATGCAAGCGTCAGCCAGATGTAGCCTAAAACTCCAGCGAGAAGCGACCCCGCCAAGATTGCACTTTTCGCGAAAATGGCGTGCTCGATACCCAGCGACAGCCCCGAGATGAAAAGAGCCATCGTAAACCCGATACCCGCAAGTAGCGAGACACCCGTCACGTGCGACCATCGCAACCCCTCTGGCAACCGAGCGAAACCGAACCGAACGGCGAGGTACGAAAAGAAAACAATGCCGATGGGTTTTCCCAACAGAAGACCTAATGACACTCCGCTAAAGATGGGACTACTCAAAATTTCCCCGAAGTCCGCTCCGCGAAGCGAGACTCCTGCGTTAGCTAGCGCAAATATCGGCATGATTCCAAAACTCACCCACGAATGCAAAATGTGAATAAGATCGTCGAGCGGAGAAAAATCCGATTCGTTGTTGAGGCCTGATGAGACTAAATTTGGAGTTAAGAGACCAAGCAGTACACCCGCGATCGTCGCATGAATTCCAGAGTAAAGTGTACCGCCCCATGCGATTACACCAAACACCAAATACGGAAGATAGGTCCGAAATCGAAATCTTTGGAGCAGCCAAATAGAAATAAGCGAGGCCGCAAGAATTGATAGACCAATTCCACGAACTTCTTCTGTATAAAAAAATGCAATAACTAGGACAGCACCGAGGTCATCAACGATGGCCAACGCAAGTAAAAATATCTTGAGCGAAAGAGGGACTCGCTTTCCAAAAAGGGTCAGAACCCCAAGCGCAAATGCAATGTCAGTGGCCATGGGGATGGCCCAACCGGCAGGAACTCCGCCCCTCGAATTCAAGGCAAGATAAACGACTGCGGGTACGACCATTCCGCCGAGGGCGGCAGCTATTGGCAGGGCGGCTTTCTTTAAAGTGCGAAGCTCGCCCGCGACGAGTTCTCGTTTGATTTCCATTCCAACGACGAAAAAGAAAATCGTCATGAGTCCGTCGTTGATCCAGTGATGAATCGTGAGGCCCAAAACTTTTTGTTCAAGAAAATCAAAGTACGCCGATGAAAACCCGCTATTCGCAATGATCAGCGCAAGAACAGTACAGACTGCGAGCACGATTCCAGAAGCGGATTCGGTGTGAATGAAACTTTCGAGTGGCTTTCGAATCACCTTGGGTAACAGACGGATGGGGTTTGGCGGGCGCACGTAAGACCTCAATTCGAGTGATGGCGCCCCTACCATCGGCCTACCTTCTGCTCAGAAATTTTCTGACAGAACCCTTAACGCTTTCGATACCCAGACTACCTCGAGGGACCTCGACCTTCAAATTATTCGTTCAGTTTCTATTTTCGAACGCAAAATACCCATTCTAGCAACCGGCTACGTCTGATTCAATTTTGACTCGGTAAAGCGAACCTCGTGCCTCATCGTGAGGTGATGGATGCTCAATCCCATTCCGCCAGTTCTCGACCCTTTTTCGTGGATACAAAATTCTCGAGAAACCTTGGTTGGTTGACCGCAGATGAACAGCGACATCTTGCCACCTTGCGAGTTGGCCTCCTCGGCGTCGGCGGCGTCGGCGGTCAATATGCCGAACTCTTAGCGCGAACCGGTGTGACCCAATTTACCATCTGGGATCCCGACTCTTTTGCATCAGAAAATACCAATCGACAAAATGAATGTAGGTCATCGACTTACGGCCGCAAGAAGGTCGACGTCATAGCCAAGCTGATCTTAGACATCAATCCCGAAGCTATGATTAAAGCTATCGCACGCCCGATTCAGAACGATGACCTTGATGAATTCTGTCGGTCGATCGACTTTTACTTCGATGGTCTCGACTTCTTTGCTGTCGACATTCGCATCGAAGTGTTTCGACGGCTCAGAAAATTTGGCATACCGGCAATAACTGCAGCGCCCGTCGGAACCGGGGCTTCATGTCTCGTCTTTACCAATAATTCGATGTCGTTCGATAATTACTTCGGACTGCACACGACAGCCGATCACGTTCAAAGATCTATCCTTTTTTTAAGCGGCCTCACGCCATCTTTGATGCAACGAACGTATCTTGTCGCGCCAGAGTACACGCAACTTGCCGATCGCCGGGTACCTTCGCTTGGAGTTGGCGCCACGACAGCGGCGTCGCTTGCGGTAACAACTTTCATGAAGTTCGCCCTAAAGCGTGGAGCCGTGCCGCTGGCCCCATGGTCAACTCACTTTGACCCCTACCTTTTAAAGCTTCGACGAAAGTACACTTGGTTCGGCTACAGAAATCCTTTGCAAGCGCTAAAAAGGTGGATCGCAAATCGCATCCTAAAGATTCAACCCCCAAAAGACTAAGCATTGATTGCCGACCATCGCTCAGCGTATGAATTGAAGCAGCGTGGGGGCGACAACGGTGAATTATCAAAATCTGACGAAAGAAATTTTAATTGCGCTGAGGGGCGAACTCAACCAGCGCGAATTGAGTTCAAAACTTGGATATCAGTTCAACCAGGTCGGCAAGTGGGAAGCAGGCGCAACGCTGTTTCACTGGCAAGACTTTATCAAAGTCTGCGAAGTCAATTCGATTCCCTGGCGAAAACACACAGAAGAGATATTTCTGTTTCACTCAACTCACGACGATCAGACTTTGCCGCTCTTTCAAATCCTCTGTCAGTTTCACGGTCCTCTCGATTTCGACGATCTTGCCGCCGCGCTGGGAAAAAGTCGGTCAAGTTTACAACGGCTGCTTCAGAATCAGGTGAAGCTCGACTTCGTCGATGCTCTTCGACTTATGGATTATCGACCGTATGTACTGCAAAGTTGGCTATCACGATTTGTTGCGTGCGATAAGCTGCCTTCAGCAGCTGAAAAATTCGAGCGAGAGACCCTCATGCTAAAAAGTCTGCTGTCGCTTCCCTTTGCTCCGATCGTCAACGCAGCTTTGCGACTCGACAGCTACCGTGCACTTGAGAAGCACTCAGACCAGTGGGTTGCGACGCAGGCGGGAGTTTCACTCTTAGAAGCGCGCGCGGCTCTTTCAAAGCTTGTCGAAAGCGGAGCCGTACAAAAACGCAACGACACGTACATCGGTCTGTTTCAAGAGATTACGATGCTTAAGGTTCCTGAATTCCGTCGGGTGACACAATATCTGAACGAAAGTATCGCTGAAAAATTTCGGCCCGATCGGGCGACTAAGCCCGACCTGACGAATCCGTCTATCTCCGCGACTCGGGTCTACCCGGCTTCGCACGAAGCCAGTCGCGCCATTGCCGATGCCATCGTCGAATTTCATCACAAAGTAAGTCAGATTTTGAAATCCGACCGAGGTAAAAAGACTCACGTCCGAGCTGTCGTGCTTCACAGCCTCGACATGTCGATTCTCGCCGAATCGTCGGTCGCTGCAGGTGTTGCGCGTCCGGCTGTGGCTGAAAATGCCCCACTCTGACTGCCAGGTACGGCACATCGTTTTTCGCCGAGTGCTGACTTGAACTCGCTTAAATAAAGTTAAACACTAAGATTAATGAAACCGATCTTTATACTCGTCTATACCAGCCGCGCGACCGTTGAGGCTGACAACGTATTGCTGACTGAACTCATGAAGGTATCAAAACAGAATAACACGCGAGACGACATTACCGGTTTTCTCGTCGCTAGGACCGGTTACTTTCTGCAGCTGATCGAAGGCGAAGAGACAAAAGTGCGAGCCCTGTTTCAGAAGATTTCGAAAGACCGGCGCCACAGTCGAATCGTACTTCAGGGCGAAAGCTATACCGAAACCCGAATTGCGCCAGACTGGGATATGGGTCTAGTTCCAAATGATCGACGCCTGGAAGAGGCTGAAACTATTCTGGGGTTGCTTGAGCTTGGACGTCGCGGAGAAATTTATTCGGACCCCGAGTCGCTTATGGCAATCTTGCGTGTCTTCGCTAAAAATGCCAAACCGATTGGGGCACCGCAGCCGACTTAGCGCCTCAAACTTAGGGCACAAAACTACTTCAACTGAATGACCTGGCCGGCCTGGCTCAACACGAGAAGCGAGCCGTCAGGGGCCGTCGAAACGTCTCGAAGTCGACCGTACTTTCCAACAAGAAGCTTCTGCTGTTCGACGACACTTCCGTTCAGGTCAATTCTCACACGCAGCAAGTGTTTTCCGCGCAGAGTCGCAACAAAAAGATCGTTCTTCCAAGCCGAGATTTTCGATCCGACGTAGAACGCAATTCAGCTTGGTGCGATTGCAGGCGTGTATTCAAGCAGCGGTGCGATAACACCCGGACCTTGCAACCGGTGATGAAAATTCGGCCATCCGTAATTGCCACCCGCCGAGATCTCGTTGATTTCGTCACCGCCGTACCTTTCGCCTTTGCCCTCTGGTACGTCATATCCGGTCGGCCCGTGTTCAGAGTTG
>JALHOI010000128.1 GCA_022843085.1 Pseudobdellovibrionaceae bacterium | reverse complement strand
CAATCATTGGCCTTCAGTTCGGCGCGCTTCTGACAGGAACCGTAATTGTCGAAACGATTTTCGACTGGCCCGGCGTCGGAACTTTGCTCTTTCAATCTATTCAGCAGCGCAACTACCCTCTTGTGCAGGGCTGCGTGCTCTTCATTGCTTTCACTTATGTCGGTGTGAACCTGATTACGGATCTCGCGTACGCAGCAGCGAATCCAAAGGTTCGGCTTTCGTGAGAGGCGATTTAAAATGAAAAAGCGATCAGTCTTCTCAAAGAAGTTCTACATCGGTGTGACTCTCGTCTTACTCATGGCGTTCATGGGAATTTTTGCGAGCCTCATCGTCAACCATAGCCCGACAGCTATGGACCTCTCGGCCCGCTACGAAGCTCCGTCGATGGAGCATCTGTTTGGACGCGATCAAAATGGATCTGACGTTCTCGCACAAGTCGCGTACGGCGCACGCATCAGCCTGCGTGTCGCATTTACCGTCGTTTTCATTAGCGCGATCATCGGTCTGCTCATCGGTAGTCTCGCTGGTTACGTCGGCGGTTGGGTTGATCAAATTGTGATGCGATTTCTAGATATGTTCTACGCGTTCCCCGGGTTTTTGCTCGCACTGTCGCTCGTTGCGGTTTTGGGGCCATCAATTTCAAATTTGATCTTCGCTATGTGTGTCACCGGGTGGACAGGCTATGCGCGCCTCGTGCGCGGCGAGATTCTGCATTTGAAGATGCGCGAATACGTTGTTGGCGCTACAGCGATCGGAGCAAAACCGGTGCGACTTCTGGTCAAACACATTTGGCCAAATCTTTTTGGCATTCTCGTCGTTCAAATGACCTTCGGAATGTCGGGCACCATCATCACCGAGTCGGGTCTAAGCTTTCTGGGCCTCGGTGCGCCGCCAACGGTGCCAACTTGGGGTTCGCTACTAAACTCGGGGCGACGAATTTTGACCGAGGCTCCGCACGTCAGTCTCTTCCCCGGCCTCGCAATTTTAATTCTTGTTCTCGGATTCAATCTGGTCGGCGATTCGCTGCGCGACTGGTTGAACCCTCGGAAAAACTAAGTCACGCCTTCAGCCTAGGAGCTTCGCCATGTCGACCCATATCCGCGATTTCAGCCGAGAGAAAATCGGCCCGTCGCTTATCGTCGGACTTGAAGGTAAAATGCTGACCCCAGACGAAACGAAGTTTCTGGTTCGCGAAAATATTGGCGGCATCATTCTGTTTAAACGAAACTTTGAAAGCCCGCGGCAGCTTTTCGAACTTTCAAGTGAACTGCGTTCACTTTCAAAAACCAAACCAGATCGCAAACCCTTTTTTATTTCGGTCGACCAAGAGGGTGGTCGCGTGGCTCGCTTTCGCGCACCTTTTACTGAGTGGCCGCCGATGGCCGCCGTCGGTAAAATCGATTCTGCGACTGTGGCATTCAAAGTTGCGCAAGTGATGGCCATCGAACTTGCCGCCGTCGGCGTAAATTTAAACTTCGCACCGTCTGTTGATATCTTTACAAACCCCGCCAACACCGTCATTGGCGACCGCGCACTTTCAACCGACGCCGAAGCCGTTGCGAAGTTAGGTTCTGCACTCGTTCGCGGAATGATGAAAGGCGGCGTCATCCCCGTCGCCAAACATTTTCCCGGTCACGGCAATACGCTGATCGACAGTCACGAAGAATTGCCTGTCGAAAGCAAAACTCTGGACGAACTTGAAGCGTGCGAACTCGAGCCATTTAAACGCGCTTTTCGAGCTCGGCTTGATTTCGTGATGAGTTCACATCTTTCATTTCCGAAAATTGACGTCGACTGGCCGGTCTCGCTTTCTGAAATCTTCCTGAAGCAGATTCTTCGCGACCAGCTTAAATATCGCGGTCTTGTCATCTCAGACGATCTCGATATGAAAGCCCTTACAAAACATCGCGCGAAGAGCGACATCGCGGTCCGCGCGCTTCAGGCCGGCACAAATATACTGCTTTACTGCAACGAACCCGACTCGCCGCCGATCGCCATCGACGCGATCGAAAAAGCCGTGCACGACGGCGATCTTGCTGAAAAAATTCTTCTCGATAATGCAGAACGCATCAACACGGTGAAACGGGATGCCGGCCTTGATCTCAAGCCGCTCGCCTGGAGCGAGAGCGAGCAACTGATCGGCGCGGCTTCTCACAAATCACTGGCTGCCGCCGTCGTCGCCGGCTCAGTTCCGGCTAGCCTTCTGGCTTAAACAATGTAGAATTTCGGTCGCCCACAACATCTGTAGATCCGACCCTTGGGCAGAGCCGAAAGCAAACTGCTCTCGCTCTGCAATTTCCTTTTTGTCGATGCAGCTCATAAGATAACGATTTTGATCTACGTCTCGTGGCGGCACCGCTTCGTTTTCAGACTTGGTCGCATTTGCCGAAAGCAGCGAGCTGCGAGAATAGAAGTCTTCGTCGGGCTTAGCGCCTGTGCGCCACGGTACAACGAAGTCGGGAATCAGGCCGACGCGATTATTCGTAAGCCCCGCCGGGCCATAAAACACGCCGCCCGTTTTATACAGCCAGAACTGCTTCTGCGGTCCCCATTCTTCTGAAAGACTCATGCTGCCCTTTCCGAAGGTGAGTAGTCCGACAATCGTCGCGCGAAGGTGGTCGCGAAGCGCCATCGCGACATATTCCGAACCGCTTGCAGAGTTGCCGTTGACAAGAACAACCAGTGGTTTCGAAGCCAGATCTGAAATTGAAACTTTCCAAGCTTGAGTCGGCTCGAGCTTTTCAACGCCGAACGTTCGCAAGTAAGCGATCGTCAGATCACCAGAGAGAAAGAGACTTGCGACACACTCGGCCATACTCAGAAATCCACCCCCGTTATCGCGCAAATCTAAAACGTACCCGCTGATTTCAGCACCGCGGGACGGTGGCGGTTGTGAAGCCTGCTCCGACACCATTCGGCAAGCGTTTGTGTTGCTGAATGTTTCAAGCCGAAGAACTCGATAGAATTTGCCGCGATAGGGTAAATCGTTGCGCCGAACGATACTTTCCGAATCGAGGGATTCATTCGAATTCGAACGCTTTACACGAACGACCCGCGACTGGTCCTTCTCGTTGAAAACTTCGAATAAAATTTCTGTTTTGTCGGCAGCGCTTTCGGCGCGACCTAAGGCTTCGCTAATCGACTGCGCATCGGCCTCTCGAATATCAAAATCATTAACTTTGAAGATTCGATCACCTTGCCGAAGCCCTGCCTTGAATTCATCAGAATCACGATGAACCCGCTTTACCAAAATCAGCCCATCGACATAAATTGACTCGACATTCGTTCTCGAGCCAGGGTTTTGCTTCTGACTGTTCATCCATTCTTGCAGTGACTTCGGTATGATTTGAGCGTGCGAGTCATACTGGTTGATCAAACTAGAATAGTAGGTCTGAAACAAAACTGCATCCCAAGCCTCGCCGAAGCGTTCTCGCGATTTCTGAAGAAGCATATCGGCCAATTCGACGAACACTTCATTCGACTGCGGTCGCGAAGCTTCAAAGACTTTTTTGAGCTCGCGGTCGTAATCAGCCGATTCACGCTGAAGGCGATCGAACAACGTCTTCATCGATTTGTCCGATTTGCCTTTTTTTCTGGTCACCTCGGCCAGCTGAATCCGTCCGAACGATCTTTCCACCTGCACAAGCTTGTATGGACCTTTCGACCAGTACGAAACGGGCGCTAGAAAGAGTTTGTCATCAATCGAACGAACGGCGCTATTGGCCGCCTGAATACAGATGCTGAACTGATCCGCCGAAGTGGTGCAGGCCTCAGCATTAAGATGCTCGCGAAGTTCCTTTTCGCCTACCCCTGACTTTTGCCAAGCTTCAATTGTCGCAGAGCTATAATCCTTGGCCCGAAGCACTGGTAGTCCGAGATCTTCGGCGACTGAAGTTGTCGCCTCGGGCTGGCCCGACCGAGACGAAGCATCAGGTGCGACTTCACTTTGGCAGCCCAACCCTGCCGCCATCAAAAATAAAATGGACGCGAAACCCAGAAAACGTATCGAGCGTAAACTCACAAAAAACCTCAATTGCCGCAGAGTCAGTTAGCACAGTTGCCGTTAGCGTAACGTCAGTAGCGTACGGTTCACCTCGTGCGCAACGTTGAAATGAATGATGAAATTTTCGCCGTTCTTGCGGATGTCCGCGATGACTTCAGTTCGGCCGTCCTTATGTTTTGCTGTTACGGTCATCGTGGTCGCGTTCACAGAAATCTCTGAATACGGGTGTTCGACATCGACATCGTCGAACCAAATATCGTCGATATTTCCGAAATACGCTTTCTTGAAAACGTAGTTGTCGCTGCGAAAGCTCTCTCGATCGAATTCTAGGACGATCGGTTCTTTCAGAGTCCACTCGGTTTTGTTTGCCATCTGAAATTTCATTTTGCCCGACAGATTGAACTTCTCGAGCAAACCGCTCGCGCTCTTCTTAACGTCGCTTGCAAAGTCTGCTTCTGGTTTGACGTCTTTTGAAACCAGTTTGCAGACACCGCCATCTTTTTTGACTTGTCCTTGTTCATCTAAGCTAAATGTAACGATAGAAAGATCGCCGTTCGGCAAACTCGACATTGTCACTTTCGCTGCGGTCGACCCGAGGACGTAGTGACCGCGAACTTTGCCGTCGCGGCAGCTGGCCGTGTACCCCGCGTTCAATTTTGGAATATCCAATTTCTGAAGCTCATCATAAAAAATAAAACCCGCTCGCTCTTGCGCGGCACGCAGCAGAGGCGAACTAATTGCGTTCATTAAGATCGTAAGTGAGTCGCGAGTCTTTTCAGTCTTATCTTTGATTTGTCCGTCGATGATGAGTCCGTTGTCGTCCAAGAAGTATTTAGTGACGATGTACGTGAAAAAGTCGGGGCTCTGGCCCGTCACTATTTTCCCGTGATGGCCCACTTGTCGTTTCGTTATCAATATCGATGATTCCTCAGTCTCATCGGCGGTCTTATCGGCGCCGTCTGTTTCTTCCGATGGGCACGAATAAGTTCCCGAAATTTCAGGGCACTCACCGCTCTCCGAAGGAACTAGCGTCAGCATGCTCTCGACTGTCTCTTCAGGTTGTGGAGGTACGGACTGCGACTCCTGACCCTTTCCGCACGCGGAAGCGATACCTAAAACCATGAAAGAGAGCAAAAGTGATTTGGAGTTCATGACAAGACCTCGTGTTAAAAATCGGAAGGCAGAGCTGATCGGCGACCGAGTTGCAAAGCCCTATCCAGACGAAGCCCCTCTACGTTGATCTCGAGCATCCGGTGGTTTTGGATTCTAGAAATTCCTTCACGCGAATACGCCGCGAATGGTCACCTCCCACAAGTTCGAGGACGCTCAAAACGTTCGCCGTGACGACCACATCTGGCATGGGCCTTGGAAACACATGGGGATGGAGGCCCTCATGAACGATTCCAATAAAAATTCAGGCGACTCGCCCGCGTCCCACCGCTCTGAATCTCAGCGCTCTGATCACAAACGGGCTGAACGCGCTGTCCGTTCAACGAACATATCTTTAGCCGATCAGCGACGATCGGGACGCACCCTGGGGTTTCTAGGTCTCTCAACATTCGGTCACGTCGCGATTCTTGTCGCACTCGCAGCCATGCCGGCGGCCATCCAAGAGATCCAAGGCGGAGGCAACGAATCGAGCGGCGCTGGCGGCGTCACTATGACTGACTCGACGACGGGCCTCGCGACCGACATTTCCGCCGGTATGGCACCATCGCAGCCTGCAAAATCCGTCGAGGTCTCTGTCATGACGGATGAATCAAGCGATATCACTCGAATCGTGACGGAACTGCCACTGAAGAAGGAGCTACCCCAGAAGACAGCGCTTTCCCAGCCGGTCGAGCTACCTAAAAAGAAAGAGTTACCGCCAAAGTCGAAGGCGACCGCAACCGCGGTGACCAAGCCAATTGTCGAATCTCCCGAACAAGCTGAAGAGGCCCCACCGGTGTTACTCGCAAATCCACCAAGCGATGACGAACCAGCGCCGGCCGCAGCAGCGGCGGTAGCAGCGACTGAATCTGTGACGGAATCTGTGTCGGAAGATACAGCGCCACAAATCGAAGAAACCGTCGAGACTCCCGCCTCGCCGGTCGAGCCAGAAACGGTCGAGAGTGCGAACGAAGCCGAACCTAGCAGCGCTATACAAGCTGTACAAAGTGAGCTGAGAGTCAGCGAACGCAGCGAGAGCAACAGCGGTACAAACAACGCAGGCACCGGACTCGAAAATAGCAGCAGTGGAAGCGACAATAGCGGCAGCGGAGCAGCAGGCGCCTTCGCAGGTCCCATCCGCGACGCAAGCGAATTGAAGGCACTCGGTGGAAATCCTAATCCGATTTATCCAGCCCGCGATCGCCTGGCCCGCAAAGAAGGAACCGCAATCATTTTGGGTCGGATCTCGCCTGACGGCCGAGTCGTAGAGACCACACTCGAAAAAAGTTCGGGCTCGGCCAACATGGACGCAGCTTCGATTCAAGCTTTTCGTGGTTGGCGCTTTCAGGCCGGCCAACAGGGCTGGGTTCGCAAACCGTTTCAGTTTCGCCTCGTCGGCGAGGCAAAAGAAGTTCCCGCACCGCTCGGCAAGGGCCTGAAGCGCTAGCCCGCCGTTCGCGAAACTGCATCACTCGGCACTAAGTAGCAGAACGGCTACTTGGAGCAGAGTGATGCGTAGGCTGGGCCGTCAAATTAGAAACCGAGACAACGGGCTGCGACCGCCCCACGCCCGCACGCGCACGCAGACGCCGAAGCCCAACTGCTCAAAGTATAAAAAAAGCTGCGATCCATTATTGGGTCGCAGCTTTATGATTGTCGATGGTTCGAAAGCCGCCTCGACTAGAAGTACCAGGCCGCCGTACAAGGCAGAAGTGCCAGCCGAACTTATCGAGCGGACGCCCGCGAAAGTCAGTCTCCGGCTCAGCTCCTGAGTATCGAGTTAGTCCTTGAAGAGCGCTTTTGCTGACTTCGTCGAGCCCTTTGTTCGGCGCGCGGCTTTTGCTTTTGTGCCGGTTTTGCCTTTTTTTCGGGCGCGGACAGTTTCAGTGCGTTTTGTCTTGGAAGCCATGGTTTACCTCACGATACAATTCAAGAGGGCCATCGTTATCAAAGCGGCAACCACAAGTCAAACGTGTGCCGACTTCCGTTTCCCTCACGCAGTTCTTGCTCGAACGCGTAGCCGAAGCTTAAACGGGGCCCCTTGAAGCCTAAACCAGTTGTGAGCCAAGTTTCGTCTCGATTTTCAAGCCAGGCGCCGCCCACTCGAAACGCGAAATCAGGCCGAAACCAGCTTTCGATACCGCCACGAACATCATTTCGATTGAGGCCATTGTTGCGAAGAGGTCGAACAAGATCGCTGCGAAACTGAAGAATATCCATGAATCCTGCGTGAACGCCGACCGCCAAAGACGGATTAATTTGTGCCTCGGGTGGAGCATCGCCGGCGCCCCCGGCGAGATCGCGACCAACAAGTGCGACTCCGAAGCTTTTGCCGAAGGGCAGCAGCGCGCCAAGCGAGTAGGTATTCTGGGTGAAATCAGCGCCCGGTTGTTCATGAACCAGGCGTCGATATGTTCCACCAATCGAGAGACGGTAACCAGGTACAAACGCAGCGACCGAGCCCTGAAAATCTTTTTGGTCGGCGGAGATCGCCCCGGCTCCGCCGCGCAAGGTTTTTCGCTGAACGTAACTAAAACTGCCTGCGAAGATTTTTTCTTCGCCGCCGTCAGCCAGCATGACTCCAAAATCTTGATAGCCATCGCCTCGTTCGCGGTGCGACTGCTGCGCAGAGAGTGCGAAGTGGTACCTTCTGACATGAACAAGTGTGGCGGGATTTAACCAGCCTGCTTCGGTCGGGTCGTTGGCGGCTGTGCCTGCGCCGCCGAGCGCAGATGAAATCGGCCCGACCCGGTACGGTTGCTCGGTGCTGGCCCCGAAAACTTGAAGTGGCACGGTGATTAGCAATACGCCGAAGGATAGACCAGCGAAGAAGAACTGCTTGCACGTATGTCTCGTCATGCCGTCACTCTATCGAGACGAAATCTGACGAGTCAAATTACCGGAAAAGA
>JALHOI010000127.1 GCA_022843085.1 Pseudobdellovibrionaceae bacterium | reverse complement strand
CGAGCTTCGTAACCCGGTCGCAGCTCTTCGGCTGAAGGCGACGGCCTTTCACGAAGCCTTGCTCGAAAAAAGCTACGCGATGACAAAGAATGTTCGCGAAAAATCCGAGCTCGATCGGGTTCGTAGGCAGATGGAAACTGAGTTTCTAGATCTGGTCGGTGCGACGATTAACCAAAATCTACAGAGTGACATTCGCGATGTGATAACGGGCCGTCGACTACTGCTACTTCCGCCTCAAGAAGAAGAGGCGATGTTTACGCTGAAGCGCCAGCCGGCTTCGGCGTTGTTCATGAAGAAAGAGCTCGAGCGGCTTGATGAACGCATGAAATTGACGATGACTTCGATCGAAGAAGCCGACAAAGAAGATTTGAGCAAAGAGTTCAAAGTGAGCCTAAAGGCGGCGCACAACGCGTGGACAGCGTATCGCGCGAGCTACGCGGCGTTCTTGTCGGCACTCGGCGATTCTGGTGTCAACGTCGCGCCCATTCAGGCCGCCGCTGACCTTTGGTTTCACATCGAGGGAATCTATTACTTCGAGCAAATCCGCGACCGAGAAATCAACCGCGTGGATATGCCACCTGAAAAAGAGCGACTCGCCGTCAGTGGCTATTAGGCGAGGGGGCGAGGGTACCTGCTTCCCAATTTTGGGAAGCAGGTACCCTCGCCCCCTCGCATTCGAGCGCTAGGAGTATAGGTGCTGGTTGAGAAATTTCTCGACGCGCAGATTTACGAACTCGGGCAAATCCAATTGTGTACAATGCGAACCGTAGGGCACGCGAAGTAATTCGCTGCCCTTAATCTTCATTTGCATGGCCAACTGGTGTGACGCCGGCGTGACTCCGTCTTTCGTACCGCTGACAATTAAGGTCGGTACTTTAATTTTCTCAAGAACGGCCGTGCCGTCGTAATCCATCATTTGTTCAAAAAGCATCATGAATACTTCCACGTCGAGCGCAGCGACTCCACGAGCGTAGACTTCAATGTCTTTGATACGCGTGAGGCTCAAGTTGAAGCCACCAGCCAATGCCGAAAGAGGGATCGACAGCGGATTTAAAACTGCGGCTCGCCACGCTCCGCTTATCACCTCAGGGGCGTATCTGTAGCCGCTTTGAAACGCCCGAAAGAATTTTACGATCGTTTCCGAGCCCATGAGGGCTCCGAACATTCCTCGAATCGGATTCGATGCGAACCCATTGATAAAGACCAGATTTTTTACTGTTGCGGGGTAGAGATCGTAGTACCGCAGAAGAACTTGCACACCGTAGCTGTGACCCCAAAATGAAGCCTGCGGAATTTCAAGATGGTCCAATAGACCTTTTATGTCCCTCGCAAGCGCATCGACGGTCAGATTCGACCGATCGAGAGGAGTACCCGACCCATGATGCCCGCGGTAATCGAAGGTGATGACTCGGTAATTTTGCGAAAAGTAGCGAACCTGATGAATCCAGTGATTCATGAGACAGGCGATTCCGTAGCAAAGTACGATTGGCCGGCCAGCTCCGCGCTCTTCAAAATAAATCTGGGTACCGTCAAAGCTTTCGAAGGTGCCAGTTCTCTTGGAAATTTCGCCATTCGCCATACTAACCACTTTCAGTCGCCGCAACACTAATCGAGAAGAACCCGGATACGCGTTTTACCAAACTCAATTCGGTCTCCCGATCGCAGTTCAGTGGCTTCGATCGTCGCGACTCGTCCGTTGAGACGGACGATCGATTGAAGACCCGCGCGAAACAAAACTTTACCCTCTGCCGTGTCGATGAGAAAGCACGAATCTGCCGCTGCGCTATCATAAAGAGGCAAATCGAAAGACGTTGCGCCGGCTTCTCGAGGTCCATAGCCCAGATGCCATGTCGTTCCGTGCTGCACGCCAGAAATGAACTCGAATCGAACCGTGGTCGGAAAAGGCCTGACAAAAGCCTCAGGTGGATTCGTCGAAAGTGCCTGGGCGCGCGAGATTAAGCTCGAAAGAATTTCACGCCACGTGAGCGACTCGACAGGAACCTCAACCGAGCCTGTGAATTCGAAGTCTTTGTCTTTGACCCGTTCGGCTCGAGGCCGTTCAAGCACCTCGAACGTCGTCGATCCGATCGTGAATTGAAGTCCGGGATAAATGACAACTTCGCCAAATCGGTCGCCTTCGACCTTAATTTTATTGGACGATCCGAGATCAACCAGCACCCATTCATTTTCGCGCCATTCGACGCGGGCGTGCTTCACAGACATTTTCGAGTCTTTAAGAATCAAATCGCCATCTTTACGACCGATGACAAACCCTTCGCGAACCGGGGCGCGGGTGCCCTTATGATGACCGTCTAGAATTCGCAGCAGCAGCTGGGGTTGCTCCATCCGATTGATTCTGCACGTCATTCGGGCCTTAGGGCAGTCCCGTTTGCGGTATTGGACCGAGTTTTGGTTGGGTGATCCTTGTTTATGGGCAAGAGGGGTGCTACACCGGATCGCCTGCATCGGCCTCACGGTCGAACCAAAATTTTTTGGTCTATTTTAGAACCTTGCTCCCAGCCACTTGTCCGGCAGGGGGCTTACGCCTGAAAAATCCAGGCAATCCGGAAGGAAGGGACATGGAACTCGAAAAGCGCCCGTACGTACGCCCTTATGAAGCCGTAGTTTTGATGAACGCTGATTCGTCTGAAGACGATCAAAAAAACCTCTTTAAAAAGAACAAATCGATCATTGAAGATCAGTTCGGTGGCGAATTGAAGCACCTCGATACGTGGGGCAAACGCAAGCTTGCCAACCAAATCGGCAAAAACAAACACGCCGTCTTCTTCCATGCGACTTTCATGGCGGCTCCCCAGGCCGTTCTCGAGCTCGAGCGCACGATGCGTATCAACGACCACGTTTTGCGTTTCATGCACACCGTTCTCGACGAAGGCACCGATCTGAACGTTTACCTTGAAGGTTTCCGCAACTCGTTGGCTGAAAGCGCGGCTCGCGAAAAAGAGCGTGAAGCTAAATTCCAAGCTCGTAAGTCGGCAGGTCGTGGTCCACGACGTGACGACGAGGGTGGTGGTTTCGGCGGCGGTCGCGGTCGTCGTGACGACTTCGGCGGCGGTTTCGGCGGCGGTCGTGGTGACGACGACGGCGACGATTCAGGTGGCGGCGACTCGGAAGAAGAAGTTTAAGCATCGAGCGGGAGTGTTGAGTGAGCGGTTTTTTCCGCCACATAGGTTTATGGCTGATTGCAGCCGTCTTTAATTGGGCCACCGTGCTGCTGGCGGCGGGGCCTTTGCGCGCTCTTCGACTCTCGACTCCATTTTGGGTTTTCTGGCCCGTGGCAGCGATGTTGAGCGCTGGAATGTGGGTTGCGGGTATCCCGGTTGCGGCTTGCACGTTTGCGGCGGTTGTCCTTGTGGTCGGCCTGTACACTGAGATCGAAGCTTGGGGAGCCAACCGAGGCGCAGCGGCCCTCGGTTCTATGGTGGCTCTTGTGGCGGCTGTTGGAACAGGCTTCGGTGCCTGGTGTCGCTCGCTCAAGATCTCGCCATTAACGTGGATTTCGAAGTGGGTCGAACCCATGGTTGTGAAGATGAAAGAAGTCTATCCGGCGCTGGAAGTCGACGTCGACGTTCTCGTTTCGCAGACTCCGTCGGCCCTGGTGATTATGGGTCTTTTGGTTTTGGCGATCGCGGTCTTGAGCGAGCAAACGTGGCTTCGTTTCGCTGATTCTCGGGTCGCGGCGACCAGCAAGTGGACAGATTTTAAGGTTTGGGATGTCGGAATTTATGCATTGATGCTCGCGCTGCTAGCTGCGCTGACTCGACATGAAATCAAACTGGTCTCTGTTATTGGCGTCAACGCATTGAATGTCTTGGTGCTGCTCTATTTTTTCCAAGGCATGGCCATCGTTTTTAAAGCGTTTGATACATTCAGTGTCGGCGTTTTCTGGCGAGTATTAGTTAGTTTTGTATTGATATTCCAACTCGCGATCTTGGTCGCTGTGGTTGGGGTCGCAGATTACTGGCTCGAAATTCGAAATCGCCTGGCACGTCGCCCGGTGGGGCCGAAGGCCGAGCTCTAGATGTTCTACCTTTGGTAGGACTGAAACTTCCTGCCGCAGGCAGGATGCAATGTTGAACAGGGATTCGAAACTGAATCCGAGGAGTTTTAGGTATGAAGGTCATTTTGCAAAAAGACGTAAAGAACCTTGGTAAAGTCGGCGAACTTGTCAGCGTTGCTTCTGGTTATGCGCGTAATTTCTTGTTTCCTCGCCTGCTCGCAGCTGAAGCGACCGAGAAACGGATGGCTGAGCTCGAGCATCTCAAGCGCGGTGCTGAGGCGAAAATGAAGAAGGCGAACGCAGAACGCCAAGCCATTATCGCGAAGCTTAAAGGTGTAAATATCGTGATCAAAGCGACAGCGGGGGAAGCCGATAAGCTGTTCGGTTCAGTCACAAACAATGACATTTCAAACGAGCTCGAGAAACACGGTTATTCAATTGATCGTCGCGATATCGTTCTCGACGAACCGATTCGAGTTCTCGGTAGCCACAAGGCGACTGTAAAATTGGGTGAAGGCCTCGAGACAACACTTTCGATCGTGGTCGAGCGCGCCTAGCTCTAAGAACACGTGTGCTTCGATGTTCATTGAAGCTTTGAAAAAAGCAGCGAATTCTCGCTGCTTTTTTTGCCCAGGCTGGGGTGTGTTGAGTGGGCGATGTCTAGCCCTCGCCGATAAATTCAGGCGCACTGCTACCGAGCGGAATAAAAGCGCTGAAGTCGGCGATCACTTCTTTCGAGACCGGTCTCAATTTTGTCACAGTGCTCGACTCAATTGTTTCGGCGACTGATTCTAATTCGGTCCGCGCCTCGTCGTTGAAAGAATTCTTAGCTTCGAGAAGCACGTCTTGAAGGTAGATCGAAAGCATTTCGCGAAGGTCGTCGAGTGTCACCGAATCAGTCGTCTTGCCGGCGGTCGCGACTAGACGGCTTAGCTCTTCGCCGATGATATCATCAGGTAATCCGGTTGCATCCGACAATTCAGTCAGAAGTTCTGTTCCCCGCAAGCCGCCCTCCTTGGTGACCTTGAAGTCTCATAGCAGAGACAACGTCATTCCATCCCGCGGTTAACGGCAGTGACAAGCGCGGATAAAATCACGAGTCGGTTAGGCTACGAATCTCTTCGAAGGTCTGGTTGGGGTGCCGTGTGCGAACCGCTCTAGCAGCGGTTTAGGCGGATTTCCGAAATTTTTAAGTCCAGCGACGAAAGATCTCGACAAGTATCTGTTGTGTAATCGTTTTCAAGACGAGGGTGACGGAATTGACCGTGATACGGACGAAGTCGTCGCCGCCCGAAATCCTGCGACGCGTGATTGCGTGTGCTTCGAAAGCCAGTTCGTTTTTTTCGAGATAAATAACGCGCTTCAATGCGGCTTTCGACTATGCGTTAGCGCCTGGACCAGGTGGTTTTCGCCGGTAAGGTGTAGCTGATTGAGGCGGTGGCGGAAGGGGATGGTCGGACCCGCCTTGCTCCATATCCGAAAATTTGCCTATATTGGATTCCCACCGAAGCTTCACGGTACCGACTGGTCCGTTACGCTGCTTGCCAATGATGACTTCAGAAATTCCCTTCACGTCAGGATTTTCGCGGTCGTAATAATCTTCGCGGTAAAGTGACATAATCAAATCGGCGTCCTGCTCGATCGAACCAGATTCTCGCAAATCCGAAACGTTGGGTCGACGGTCGCTGCGTCCTTCAGACCCCCGGTTTACCTGTGCGAGCGCGATGACTGGAACCTGAAGGTCTTTCGCCAAGGCTTTCAGCGACTGGGAAATTTCAGAGACTTCACGTTCCCGGTTATCAGTTTTTTGTCCAAGCTTCATCAGCTGTAGGTAATCGATCATGATCATGTCGAGGCCGTAACGAGCTTTGATTTTACGGGCCTTAGACCGAATCGACATTGGTGTGACCATCGAAGCATCGTCGATGAAAAGATTTGTCTCACCGATCTTCGTTGCTTTGTCGATGATGCGCTGCCAGCCGGCATCGCTGAGTTTACCAGTACGAAGTTCGTTCAAACCGACCCGACCTTCGCAGCCTAGAATACGCATCATCATCTGATCGCGATTCATTTCGATCGAAAAATAGAGCAGTGACTTTTTCTCGCGCAGAACAACGTGAGTCGCGATATTCAGCGAGAACGCCGTTTTTCCCATCGATGGACGAGCAGCCACGATCGTCATCTCGCCTTTTTGAAATCCGGCGGTCATGCGATCGAGTTCTTTGAAGCCACTCGCGACGCCGGTGACTTCGCTATTGCGTTCTGAAAGTTCGGTCAGCTTGTTCATGCCTGACCTCACGAGGTCGGCGGCGGCGACCGGGCCATCAGTCGCCTTGTCGTCGTTCAGCTTAAAGATTCGGCCTTCGAACTCGTCGACTAAGCCTTCAACCGATTCAAAATCATTGGTGTAGGCCTTTTCGACCATGTCGGTACCGGTTTGTATGACTTTTCGCACCGTCGATTTTTCGGCGACGATCTTCGCATATTGCTCGATGTTTCCCGCAACCGGAAAGGCATTCATCATCTCGGCGAGGTAGGACTGCCCCCCGACGGCGTCGAGCTCGGAACGGGCAGCAAGTGCGTTCGACACGGTGATGGGATCAATCGGTTCGCTTCGGAGTGCGAGATCGCGTAGCGCCGAGAAAATCCTTTGATGAGCAGGCTTATAAAAATCTTCTTCGCCTATTAAAAACGAAATGTCGTCCCAAGAGTTCGGATTCAGCAGCAGACCACCGATAACGGCCTGTTCGGCTTCGTTATTGATCGGCTGAACCCGGTCACGTTCTTCTTTTTTTTGCCGTGAACGATCGTAAGTTGCCATTTCGCCTCTTTGTGGACACTCAGCATATATCGGCCGCTTAAACCATGGGCTAGGATTTTCGCGAAAAATGCGGGGCCGGTCGAGGCGCGTAAAACGAGATGACCCGCTGGTGTGGTTAGGTTCTGGGAAGCGTTTTCAGTTCGAGTACTTTTGAGCGGCTGGCAGGCGGACCGTTGGCAACTGAATCGTCATTGATCAGCGTTTTAAGCCGTCCATGGCGCGATTGCGAGCGGCCGCCATCTGCAGCGACACTGTCAAGAGGCCGCCACGGGGGCACCGTGTTCGACCTCTTCAACGTCATTTAGACGTCTTTATGAGATGCGCGTTTGATGCGAATCTTGTAGCTGTCGATTTTCTTTTTAAGTGTGTTGCGATTGATACCCAACAACAACGCAGTTTTTACTTGATTGCCATTTCGCGACTGCAGCGCGAGTTCGATCAGAGGCTTTTCAACTTGCTCAAGCACGATATCGTAGAGGCCCGAAAGCTCGATGTTCGCTTCGCGCTGTTGCTGGAAGAGAACTTCCAATTTGCTTTTCACGAGCTTCTCGAGGCTGACGGCCTGAAGATTTGCAACAAAGAGATTATCCGATGAATTGAGATTTGGTGTCATGCCTCTTTCGCCCGAAATGCCGGAGGTCGAAGACGTAGCCAAGCCCTTGAATGGGACGTCGCGATTCAATTCGCGACCGAGATCGCGCGCCAAGAAATCTTTGTTGGCGCCATTCATTCCAGGAGTGGGAGTCTCAACAGCCATTGATGGTTCCATTTCGTAATTGATTTTCTAAAAGGTTGTTCGGTGTCTTGCTGACTTCTCTACTGCGTTTTTCTACTTCGTTCTTCTGCTTTTCCCAATTCGAACAGAAATCCGAGAACTGAGGTTTCGATGGCCTTTAGCCCGAACCTCGTTTTCAAACTCCGCGAACGTGGGCAGACCAGATAAACTTGTGAAGCTGAGTTTGCAAGCGCGCAGGAGACTTCGAAGAAAGAATTTTTGAAGCTAGCCATTTCGCGTCGACGCGTTGATGGGCTGGACTGTACAAAACCTCAGTGTGTTCGAAGAGTTGGTTTTCTCGAGCGAAATTTTCGGCCCAATAAAAATCTTCTTGCGAGCAAATCACGAACTTGAATTCACTGTTGACAACAGAGAATTCTGGGTTCGATGGCAGATTTGCTTTCAAAAAACTGTCGGCTGCTCCGGAATCTGGTGTTTTGACGTCGATAATTTTTTTTACACGAGGGTCAATCACTGTGCAGT
Organism: Pseudobdellovibrionaceae bacterium; assembly: GCA_022843085.1. Classification (GTDB taxonomy): domain Bacteria; phylum Bdellovibrionota; class Bdellovibrionia; order Bdellovibrionales; family JAMPXM01. The sequence goes on along the minus strand of JALHOI010000127.1, from coordinate 25 downwards.
CAAGTGATCCTCCTGTTTCGATGGA
>JALHOI010000126.1 GCA_022843085.1 Pseudobdellovibrionaceae bacterium | reverse complement strand
AAAACTCTTTTTTAGCCGAGGACGAAGATTCAGCGTGCTTAATGATTCTGCTCTTTAAAGCTTCTGAATGCTTGCCCAGCGAGTGAATTGTCCAACTGCTGAGATAATCTTGCGGGCAGTCCAGATACTTCAAGAGAAGGCGATCAGAAGGCGGATCAACGACCGCAGTCACCATGGGGATGCCATTCTCGACAAAGATCGGCTGAGGCGGCCGTGGTAAAAGACTTGCGCCCTGAGAAGCCGGGTCCACAGATTTGTCGGTCAATAGCGCTGAACCTGGTTTCGAATCGGGTCGCCGGCGAATCAAATCAGAGAACCCGAGGACGAATCCGAGGCTGCACGACGGAGTCGCAGTCAACGCCGAGTTCAATGCCTTCATCGATGTCGCAGTCGAGCTAAAGGCCGCTTGTAGTCTAAGAAGTCCCAACTTCTTTTCGTTGTTTTGAGTCTTCTTCTTTAACTCGGCTGCAATAAACGGCAACATCCGTTCGCCGCCTTGATACAAAAACCGATAGGCCAGTTGCGTAACAAGGTTGTCGAGTTGAGGCTTCGTAACGTCTTTAGTTTTATTCGGCTGATCGCCCAATAAATCGAAGACCGTATTCAATAAATCAGGTTGATATTTTTTCTGAAGCTGGCTGCCTCGGGAGTAATCTGGCGCTTGTGTCAATAAGTTAAGAATCGTACGTCTTTCTTCGTCTGTGCCGTTTCGAATTTGGCGCGCGATTTCTTGAGTGGTCGAAAGTGGCCAAGGTTCTATCAACATCAAATTGGTCAGTGCCATCACCTTTTCGTTGTTCTGCTCAAGAAGGTCTGTCCAAAATTGTACGAAATGTGAAGCAAGCGGCGACCGCATCGCTTGATCTGAAATCGACTTAAAAATTTTCGTTTGAAATCCGACTTGGACAGCCACTTGCTTCAAAACACCGATGACTTGCGCCGCAAGTTTTGAGTAATCCAATTTGGCCCCCGGCTGCGTCGCTCCTGAAGTCGACAAAGCCGTGTACGGATTTGCACTCGCAAGGGCGGCGACTTGCTGAGATATCTTTTCAAGCTTTTCCCAGTCCGATGGAGTCTGAGCCAGGTCGATCTTGGCGAAAAGCTTTGCGTTCGATTCAACTAAGCGGTCGATTTCTTTTTGATTTCGCGGCACGAGTGCAGCCACCTCGCGCGCGACCTCGCCCGAGATGTCCGGATTAACGTCAAGAGCTAGCAGCGAGAGGATGTCTCGCCCGCCGTCAGTATGAAAAACTCCAGTGCCACGAAGGCTTCGAATCAAGCCAATTCGTTTTGAAACTGAAATTTCGGGGTTCAATAAAAAATCCGAAATCGGCTTCGTACTTGAAAACTTCGCGCTTAAGCCAATCTCGCTAGAAATAAATCTCATAGAAAGAGCCATGGCACTTTGTTCTTGGGGCGACTCAGAAGGCGCATCCTTAAAAAGTGAAAGCGCTGTGAGCAGCGCGACCCCAGATCCTTCACTGTTCAATTTCGAACGCGTTGCCAGCTCTTGTAGTAACGTCGCGACCAATAGTTTTTGTGCCGGTGTCGAAGTCTTAGAACTCAAGATGGCATTGAACGCACTCAGCGCCGGGGCTGAATTTTGCCCTGCTACAGCCAAGATGGCTTGCTCAACACGACCGCCTTGAAATTTCCCGATCACATCTGGAGCGAGTAACAACGGAATCACCTCACTAGCCGCCGAGCCAAGTGCCTTTAGACTTTCGAAAGCGCAAGCTTCGGCCCAATCGGCGGCCGGCCGGTCGGCTTGATTCTCAAGACTGATTTGCGACGCTAAGACTCTTATGGCCCAGGTACCTTCGGCGACCCTCGCGATTTCCGACGGCCCCTTGGCCAAAGTTTCGCCAACGAAGCGCGCGAGTTCGATTTTTTCGGCTGGATTCATCGATTGAATCCGCTCTGTTCCGATGTCACAAATTGCGGGGTGCGGGGCGAAGACCAAGCTTTTTGCGGGATGCAACATCACGAGCCGTGCCGTCACGTTCATCATGACCTGCGGCAAATAAACCGCCGCGAGCGTCGCAAGCACGGCCAGCAAAACAAGATAAAACGTGAGGCGTGGGGATTTAAACTTCTTCGGGGGCAACTCTTCAGATTGATTTAACACTTCTAAAGAATTGCAGCTTCGGTTTCGTTGTTCAAGATAGATTAAATACCGTTACGGACGTTGTTGCTGATCTTTCATCAGCGAGTCGTAACTCGATTTAAAAAAGGCAGCGGGTGTTTCGACAGTACCGGCCTGATTAAACAACTTTCGAAGGCTGCCCCACTGCCGACCCTGGCGAACGGCGACAATTGAAAACTTGCCGTCTTCAAAAAAACCGAGCGGCCCGCCAGACATCCCCTTTCGGGTGTAACAGTTCGAAATAAACTTTTGCTCGACGAACGTGGTGTTGAACACTTTGCAGCTCTCATCGGCCACAAATCGACTCATCAACTCAACCGTTCCTTCGACCGGAAAACCGATGCTGATCAGTCGCTTGTCCTTAAGTTCAGCTGCGCTCATCGTGCGAAGAGTGGGATAAGGTCCTAAGTAAGCGATCGCTGAATCCAATCGGTAGAGGGCCCAGTCGTCTCCCCGGTCAAGCAGAGTCGTAGTCGCGGTGCCATCGATTGCCAGTGGATCTCGACTGAGTACAAACTGAGGATTTTCGCCGAGTTCCTGAATGCAATGCCCAACTCCCAACACAACTCCACCCTCTAAAAGCGTCCCTGTGCAGCTTGATGGATTTTCTCCTGCCCCCCTGAACCGTCCAACAAACGGGAATTCGCTGTCCGAGATGACCCGAACTCGAGAGGACATGCCAAATTCAATCACCGAGCCAGTCGCTTCGGTAATAACAAAAACCTCTTTCGGAACTTCCAGCATTCCTGGTTGTGTCGCGCAGTCTTCAGCCGACGACACCGACACTTGAATCTGAAAGAGAAAGAGCAAGTGAACCATCAGCCATTCCACGCGATCTCTTCGGCAGAACGTCCTTCAATCTGTTCAGTCATGTGAGCTTGAAACTAGACCTTCGATGGAGCGCTCACAAAGTTCTGCGCATCAACGAACCACAAACAAGTCTTGGCAAGCACCGATGCTTATCAGTTTCGGCGCAAGTGCGATGGGCTTTAGGCCAAGATCAAAGATAGCGAAATTTAATGTCCCGATCAAAATTGGCCAGCGCTCGGGGCCGCGGACCAAAAAGTGTGGCTTGATTTGGCCGAAATTCGCGCCCTCGAGTAGCCCTCGCTCATCCGGGGGATTTCCCTCCGCATTTTCGATTCGAACTCGCCCGTCCGAGAGACTGGACACCCGTCTTGCTAGCTCTGCAAAGAGTGACGTCGAGATAAAAGGTTCGACAAGATGATCATACAAATGACCGCCCGGGATATCTGAGAGGTTAGGTGTCTCGCCTCGAGCCAGCGAGGTCGCGACTCGTTCTAGCAAGACTGTTTGGTTCGGTCGTCTCGCTACGCCGCCCCCAACAGACGAGGCTCTAAAGTTTTCGAGTGCGGTCATCGTGTTGTCAGTTTCGGTCGAGTAGAAATCGCGTTGTTCGAGGCGGCTTGGTACCAATACTCCACGATTGATAAGAATCGGCAGCATGATCTCGCCCGAGACCGACGTCCCCTCTTTCGATTGGGTCGTGACGTTGCCGATGTCGATTGAAAAACGAACTTCATTAGGCGCAAGGACTTTGCCAGCGAGCATAAACTGCCCATCTCGCACAATGACGCCTTCGGGTCTCGAGACGACACTCAGAAAAACAAACCGATGAAGTTGCGAGGCCCGAGCCCGATTCGAAACGGCAAAGGTTGCGACCAACGCAAGGCAAAGGACCGCAGTGTTTCGAAGTCGGTTCATAAATTCTCCGCACAAGACTGCTGGGTTTAAGCCTCCGTTATACAGGCGAATTAGCATTGAATTGGCAATTTCCAGAACCTTCGAAAAAATTCCGCGACTGTCGACAGCAGTGACAGGCCTGTAGCAATTGGCGGCCAGCTACCAAGCTTGCTTGTCTTTGTAGAGACAGACCCCAGTTAGTCCTACGACGCCGTAGACGTGGATCTGGTAACTGACCTTCGTTTCTACGCGGTCGGCTCGGTAACAGTTGAATGTTTGGGTAAATTCAAAATCAACTTTTCTCGCATCCTCTTTAGCCAGCAAACCCTTTAAAATGCCAGGGTAAAACATAAACTCAAACTGGGCTTTGTCGAATGGCTCTAGACCTAAAACCGTAACGTATTCATTTAGCTTACCTGCGAAGTAGTTGTACTGCCGGTCCGCCATCGAAACGGGATTCGGAATTGCTGCGAGTTTCTCGTAATAGCACGACTTGGCGCCTGCCTCTTTCGCCACCGTTTCCATGTTGTAGAAGCTCTCGTTGAAACAACCCGACCCGAACGATTGACTTGCATAGCACATGGCGAAGCACAACATCGAGAGAACCGAAAGACTACGCATTTTCATTGAAGCTCCTTGGGCAAAACGAATCGTTTAGCGCAAGTGATAGCATTCAGAAAACGCGACGGAAAAGACTTAAACCAAAATGTAGTAAATTCCGAAGGCCAGAACGCAGCAAGCGGCTTTGGTTTCTGCTCGAAGAGATAGCTTTAGAGGATTTCTCTTAGAAAAGTGTGGATCGGTCTTTTTTCATATTTTTCAGCTCGACGTTGAGTCGCCGTTTCAAACCACCAGCTTGACCGAGTCAGCTCGTGATCGAAGTTTAAGACTACGACGTCACCGTCCAAGAGAAGTTTGTCGACGTGTTGAATCATCTCATCATCGGTACCGACAAACGTGGTCCCTAGTCGGACACCGACAGCGTTGTTATAAAAATCCATGATTTTGTTACTCACCTGTCGAGGCGCATACAATTTAAATATGCCGTCCTCGGGCCGCCACGAATTCTCCACCTCATGAAGACCAAGAACGCAGAAAGCAACACGAGGCCCAAGATATCGACCTAAAAGGGCGGCCCACACGGCGTGTCTTTTTGCGTCGAGCAAACCGTCATCGTGGTTTCGCCGATTGCTTTGCAGCGCACGATCAAGCGCCCGCTGCTGCATTGACCGTGCAAAGTGGGCTTTTACCGCTTGGCTGACGATAAAATGCGAGAGCCGCGGATATTGTTCTTTAAACTTCAACTCCGTCTTTCTCAGACGGGAACGCGGTGCCACCAGCTCGGCAACTGTGGCATTGATGGGGTTCTTGAATTGAATGATGTCTCGGTTCAGCTGAGCGAGGTCAGATTCGCTTAGTGTGAGTTCTGAATCGGGCCACCAGGCAAGTCTTAGGTTCTGCCCGTTCGTCGAACTTAGGTAGGCATAAACGCGATCGTATCCCTCACGATGCGCTCTACGACAGATGTCGACGACTGCGGTCTCAGCAATGGACGTGTTTTCCCCTTGAGCGTGAGCAACACCAAAAGGTGACAAAACAACGAGCGCTGCGCCGAAAAACGGCACGTCGAAACCGATCCAGCGAAAAAGTGATCGTAACGAACATTTCATAACCAAGGCGAGCGCAACTTTCAGGCCAGAGAAACCCCGAAGAATGCTGCGACCGTCGTCGTCAATCCGCGATTTCAATTTCGCTAAGTTCAATACCGCGACGAACAATGACCATCGGCTTTAAGTACATGCCGTCTCGATATTGCGAAGCGGGAATCATCGAATTCGCGATTGCAACCTCATCATTCGACGTAAGATCGACGACGTACATTTCTTCACCGTTCTTTGGACGAACAGTGATCCGAACCGGCTTCCCGTCGTTCGAGTAGGACGAGCTTTGCGAAAGTAAGCGGCTAGCTAAAAAATGACGACGGTCAACCTTCGCCTGAGGAAGCTCTAAGTACACGAAACCGTCGTTGGCGATTCGATCGTAGGTGCCCTTGTTCATCAACGGAATAAGGCGAGACCGCGCCTTCAGGGCCACAATATCTTCAGGCGCTAAAGGCATGTCTGATACGAGCCTTTTACGAAGCGTCATCGCGACAGCAGGGCTTGCCCAAGCGACGAGAGTTTGAAAGCCCATCGGCACGGGTTTTTCTGCGGGCAAAGTCGTAATGTGTCGGCCGACTGCCGGCATCCGGTTAATCGCATCACTTAAATCTTGAAGCCAAGCGGCGGCGCGACCTTCGACGTCTCGCCAGCTCAAGGTCAAAGCGAGGTCGGGCCTCTTACGTTCAACAGCCGCCAGGTATTTTTCTCTCGAGCCTTTTTCAGAGTAGGGGACTTCTTCAACGACGGGCAAAAGCTCGTTGTTCCAAGGGTCGTTCGAATGCCCTCGGCCGATTGTTCTGACGCCTTCGTTTGTATAATCAACGCCGTTCGACTTCACGTGAATGCCACTCGAGTCTTCATACAATTTGATCGCCAGACCCAGCGGGGCGATCGCGATATCTTTCGGTAGACTGTCGTCGTTCAAAACTCTCCGTCCATCGGCCACGTTCAAGGTTCGTCCCGTCGAACGCATATTGACGATTCGAAGTCCCGCTCCTTCAATCTGAAATATTCTTGTAAGCCCCTCGTCAAATTGATGAATCGTAATCGTCAATAGACCCACGCCTGGAATCTCAAGCGTATCCTTAGCGAAGCCTCCGATAAAACGGTGGGCATCAATTCGGCGGGCAAGTCGGCTGTGAATTGCCGACATCAAATTGACGGCAGCCGTATCAATCAGATCGTAGCGCCGCGTGGGGTTCACCGCGAGCACCTCAACAAGAGCCATCAGTCGCCGATTTTCAGGCGTATCACTCAGACTTTGTGCCGCCGTCAGTATTTTTGAATGATTTTGAACGCCCTGAAAGCGATCGCGTGCCCTCGTGTCGACGATGATTTCGGGTAGGCCTGGGTTACGAATGACGACCCCACTCACGAATTCGCCCGAAGCCTGCCCTTGCGAACCAACGAGCGCGGCTATTCGGTCGTTGATACTTGGCGTTTTTGCCTTAAAGAGCAGCTCACACTGGCTGCCTGTGGCCCAACCGGACGACGACAACAACGTCGAATAAATGATCAAGCCAGCCCAAACAGGTCTCATCGCTGTCTCCTAAATCAATGAAAGCGATCTTAGCTAAGCTTTCACTTTGCTTTCACTTTGCTTTCACTTTGCTGCTGATGAAAGAGCTAGATGTATGCCGAAAGGCGTCCGATCAAGGAGTTGGCCGATCGGGAGTCGGCCGATCGGGAGTTGGCCGATCAGGAGTTGGGTAGATGTAGCCGTCGACATTTCTCTCAGCTCGCGATACCGGAACAAGCAGACCGCTTCGATCAATTCCTGACCGCATCACTGCTTGCTGCATCGTCGACCTTCGGTCGGCAAGAGAGTCTGCAATATAAGTTCGAGACCGAGTACCGTAATCCGACAATGACGTCGACAGAAGAACGCCACTACGCGCAGAGTCGGCCCGCTCGACGTGATTGCGACCGACGAGCGCAAGAACTTTTGCATCAGGTTGAGCTTGAATCACGCCTGCGATCGTCGACGCCATGTGAACGTTGCGCTCGGCCGCACTCGGAATGTACCGATCGCTTCCCACCGCGCGCCGATCAAGTGCGATCACCCGAAGCCCGTTCTCTTTCACGGCTTCAAGAATTTCGATGTATTTTTCTGATGAGAAACCCCATTCGCTTTCAAGAATCTTCATGACGTCGGCGCGCGAAACAGTACCGGCGAGAAAACCGTCAATACTCGCTTGGCGATTCGAATTAAACATCTCAAGCCCGACATGTGTAAGACCCGCTCGCTTTAGAGCGGGTAGTTTTCGAACAAGCATGCGCCCAATATCGAGATCACGATGGGTTTCTCCGATGAACGTGACGGCAAAATCTGAGCTGACGAATGTCTCAGTTGTCATCTTCTGGGCCCGGTCACGCACGTGCAACACGGCTCGAGCGACATCAGTCTCGCTAGGTGTTCGTGACGAGAATCGGTCGATCTGATTCTTTGGTGAGGTGCTGGCGAAAGGTGCGAAGATTGCGGGGTCACAACGGCGCTCGACGGCGCTCGAGATTGACGGCAATGTGCCGACAACCACAATTGAAAAACAGATCAACCAATCCGCGATAAATCGAAACGTCAGTTTCACTTCACCCAGTTTAACGCAAATGTCGCACGCTTTTA
>JALHOI010000125.1 GCA_022843085.1 Pseudobdellovibrionaceae bacterium | reverse complement strand
GGTGAACACCCTGCGAAGGGTGTTCGGCCTTCGCTGCTTCGCGCACGCCTGCGCGAAGATCGGGACCTGGCACCTGGCGACTTGCGTCGGCGTCCTCGCCGCCTTAACCCATTGCGATAGATCCAAATCTCATACGAACGCAGACTAGCGGCTCGCCCGCATTCCATTTCATTTTTTATCGACAGCTGTGGCCAACCTTGCTACGTGCAGGGCGTCCGACGCTTTACCCGCACCACAATTCGAATAAAGGAAGATTAATGAAATCTATTTTGACGATTGCTTTACTGATGGGTTTCGCAACTCCTGCTTTTGCAAACCTTGACGACCAAGCGCAGAGAGCGCTGATCGAGAAAATTGCTAAAGACGACCGACGTAAAATGTGGCGAGGCGGATACAGAGAAGTTTCTAGCCAAGTCGAAAAGCCAACCAAAGTTCAACTCGACGAATTCATTGCGAGAAACAAGGATCTCGCTAATCCCTTGAACGAAGACGAGGTCGCGTCCATTTATCGCTGCTTCAACATACCAAGCGAGTGCCAAGTTTATGCGATTGATCTCTACAGCGAAATATACGGAGGCTCTGGACAAAGCCGTCGATGGGTATTGCTCAACCCGAAATCTGGCGAATATGAAACCATTCTTCATTCGGTCTATGAAGAGTAGTTCTCAGTGAGGTCGCTTAAGAGGCGGTGATGACCGTTCAGCGCATCTTAACGACTAAATGGCCTGCCGCCCGATCGGTTTTATTTTGGTTTTTGCAGTCCATTCGCTAGGCGCTTTCCGCGAATCAAGATGACATTTATGAGCCGAACCCAATGTAATTTTGTGCGTGTCTACGCATCTATGTCCGATTCACCAGCTTCGCGGCCGACGAAATCAACCAGAGTAAGCCTCCGTCGAGGACTGCAAACGCGTCGAAGAACCGATACTGGGTACAGAACTCGCACAGTAGCGACCCATGGTCTTTGCAAAAATGCATTTTGCGATTTGGTTCGCGATCGCGACATTCGGGGTAAATTCCTACTCCTTTGGAATGGATGCCTGTGAGGGAATATTTTCGTCTGCAGGAGGTCAGAGTTATCGTAGCTCTGAGTACTTCGATCCACCAGGCGATCGTGCCGCACAGTTTGTGGCGCTTGAAACGTACGTAGGGCTGGCCGTCCATCAGCTGCGCACTGGAACTCGCGTCGAGCGTGCGGCTGCTGTTGAAAAACTTCGGGACCTTCGGCTTCGAGATATCAGAGACGATTTGGATGCAGGCCCGGACAGATTCAACGAGGTTGTAACAAGGCCGCTCGCAGTACTGCAGGCGGAAGCCGAAAAGCCTGAAAATGCGGATCGACGGGATGCAATGATCATCGCTCTCATTGAATACGGCCGCGCCCTCAGCGCAAACTCTACGATTCATCCATTTACGCGAGTCGTGAACGATCATCTCTCTATGCTCGTTGACAATACGTCGATTCCTGAAAGCTCTCGTCGGTTCGTCTACGACGAGATCGTTCGAAATCAGCGAAATCCAGCACCGTTTAAAACCGATGCCGATATTACGACAGCTCGCTTAGCGATGGGTCGCCAACACGAGCGCAGCGTGATTGAAATCATTTCCTCAATTCGCCGTCTTGTGAAGGCTTCAAAGCAGTTTTTAACGAGCGCGCACATTGATAGCGAATTGGCGCTAACAAGATACCTCGAAATTGAAGGGTTCACCGAGATACCAAATTTATTCGGCAGGAATACGCATCCGGCGGACTCAATTAGAAACCTCAAGGAACAACTTCAGTTCGGGCGAGAAGTTCTGATCGAAATTCGTCATTCTGACGACACATGGGCGACGCGGAAGCGGTCGATCAATGGAGTCGATCAACTTTCTGAAGTCGAACTTCAAACATCGATTATTTTGCGGGGCACCATCGATGAGTTTGGCAGCGACGTTACCTTAAAGGTTCCAAAGTCGATAGGCTTGTCCTCTAGCCGAAGTGGCGCTGAGTACGAAAGCTTTCCGATCGACGGCAATCTCTTTTCAATCGTAAAAGTTTACGTCGGTCGCGACGCGAGCGCTTCAGATCGATTGCGTTATCGCTGGAATACTTTGCGCCGAACCTTCGGGATCTAGTTTACGAGGTTGGACAACGAGAATGCCAATCAAGCTCACCGAGGTCGTGATAGAGATATCAACGCTTCACTTTCTCACTTCTAACTTGCTGCTATTCTTAAGCGAGACCATCATTAGAAAATAAGCCTGTCTATGGTGTGAGACGAGAATTCAAATCAGGTGCAACACCTGACCCCAAGGCTCTAAACGGAAAACGGTTTAACTGCTCTTGGTATGGCGGTGGTTCGCACCTCGACGTGCAAAGCCCCGCTGTGATTTCTTTCTCCGAACATGACCCACCCTCAAGCCAGCACTTCACGTTAGAAGCTGAAAATCTTTTTGCTCCTGCTGAAGAGACCTATCAAGAACCGTACGTATTGAGAAATGAGGGTCGGCAGTATTCTGCCGATGTCTCATCGGCCTTCGACCTTGGCCGCTACGTCGAAGGGATTTACCTGTTTGCGAGACAAACGAAGACTGGCAAAGTCGTTTTCGAGCTGGCTGCGAAATACAGCTCAATTCTTATTTTCCAGGGTTGGGTGAATGAAAGGTCTGTCGCTCGCCGCGGCCTTTTTACAGCAGGCTACTGGTCTTGTGAAAAGCTCGTAAACGACGAGAGCCCACTTCGTTGACACGACTTCGCGCCAGCGCCGGCAGGTGGATGACACAACTCTTGCACCCCCCTCATGAACTAAGTGTTCTCGCAACCCCGAACCTCATCTCTTCTATTTTCTAGGAGCAGGCCATGAAACGCACAGTGACCTTTTTCGTCGCAGCCGCCCTTTTCGTCACTGGTCTGTCATCGCAGGCGGCGACTACGGCGTCAAACTCGATGGCGGGTTTGCGGCTGAAGCTTATCTCGGCTCGGTTTGCATCGAAGTGTACGGTCGAATATCCGAACGCTTGCAAATCAGATAACGAAGCCGAGCTTGACGAAAAAACGATCCATCGTTTTTACGCAATAGCCGAATCTTCGAATCAGGCGGTAGCTCGAATACCCCGCCTGCAGCAAGAGATTGCCTCTCTACTTATCCAGCAAGATGAACTTCAAAAATCGGGCGGCGTTGGCGAATCGGGCGTAGAACTCGATAAGCTTGCGCGCCATTTAGCTGAACTCGAATTAGAACTCAGGGCCGCACTCAACAGAACGTCGCGATTCAACCCAACTTTTGACATATTCAATTTTGGTGAGGACGACGCTGAAAAGGACAAGCGAGAGTTCGCACATGTGATCGATTCCTTGGGCTTAATCGGTCAAGAGAATCAGCCTGGCGACTACAGCCTTCACCAATACGCCAGCCGCCGCGGCCGCGCCTTGATCTATTCACGGACGGAGGACATATCTGAATCAATGAAAGACAAGGTCACGCTTGTTTCAGCTGTTTACCGACCCGAGTTTGGCTCTAAGTTACGAATCATCGTGTCGCGATCGGAATTCTATAAGGCCGACGTTACGAAGATTTTTGAAGAGAGCATCCTCGTTGACTGCCGTCGCACCGTCGTGTCGCGAACGTTCGCAGGCATGTCGGTACCACTGACCTCGCAGAAAAATCTCGTCTGCGAATCATCAACCGGTCGAGCCCATTTTCGTTTCAAGATACTTGATTGAGACGTCGGCCATTTTGTGGAGTTCGCATTTTTATTCGAATCACTCTTCTTATTCTAATGTCTTTGGGCGTCGCGGAAGCGAGGGGAAGTCGCTGTGAATCGATTTTTGATGCGAAGCCTCGAGTTTCAAGTGCAACGCGATCTCGTTACTTTGATTTTTATGAAAAGGCTTACGAACTTTTCCTGACAGACAATGCGCCGATTTTTGAATCCGCGGCCGACGAACCAGGGAAAATTAGGTACAAATCTGAAGAGCGAATCGTCATCGACTACCTCGGGCACGGTTACGAAGGTGAAACCGTTCGGGTCTGGTCACCTGTGTCAGGCCGATCGCTGCTAAAAGTATTGAAACCCGACGGCCGTAAAGATCGTGGAATTATTCGACAGGTCCTCGATTACTACCTGATGAATCGAGGTACGACCCACCCCTACGAGATCACCGGTGTCGACTTTTTTCGGGGCATCATCGAGTTTCGGGACGTCCGACTGATTCCAATCGAAGAACTTGAAGATTTTTTGAATCGCGTCGGCGCCCCGCCTGAAGCTGTGGATCATGTTTTCGGCTTACGCGCTATAACGAAAGTTGGAGCTGTCTGGGACAGGGCGATAGGCTATGATATTGATCATGACCGACTTGTTCCATTTGACCCCCACTGAACTATCGCCCGCCAACCTCATCATAACGGCCCTGCGAAATGAACGCTAAAACAGTCATTCTCGCCGGTAGCGGTCACTCGCATCTCGAAGTGTTAAAGTCGTTCTCAGAAAACGAGATTGCGAAACATCGATTTCTTTTAGTGTCACCGCATCGACACACTTACTATTCAGCGCTGGTTCCCCGCTTCATAGCGGGCCTCGTCGGTGTTGAGGCGCTTACCATAGACTCTGCACGATTCGCCGAAAGGAAAGGTGTTCGTTTTGTCAAAGCGAAGCTCGAATCAATCGACCGTGATCAAAAGTCGATCTTACTAAGTAATGGCGATCGCGAGCGTTTTGATATCCTCTCGATCAATATCGGCGGAACACCTGACGTCATTCCAACCAGGTCCTCTGAACGCACTTTCTATCTTCGACCGTTTGATCAGTTTCTGTCGCGCTGGCCCGAGTTCGAGCGAGTTTGTGAATCTAATCAGAAATTGAGTATTGTGGTCGTCGGGGGCGGGGCTGCCGCCGTCGAAGTAGCAACAGCGCTAAAACTAAGACTTACTCGATCTCATCCAAATAAAAATGAAGTGCATATCATCAGTCGAAGTTCGAAACTTTGTGCGAGTTACACATCAAAAGTTTCAACATCGATTTTAGAGAGCCTCACAAAGCTAGGGGTTCGAGTTCACTTCAATGAACCCGTTACGAAGGTTGGAGATCAGCATCTCGAGCTTCAGACTGGTCAGACGCTTCAGTTCGACAGTGTGTTCATCGTCACCCCAACAGAGCCAAGCAATATTTTACCCGATCCGGTCAACGCGTCACTCGAGTCGCAGCCGGACATCTTTGCAACCGGTGATTGCACGTCGATGACAGACTATCCCGACCTTCCGAGGTCAGGTGTCGTCGCGGTTCGCCAGGGCCAGTTGCTTTCAGAAAGTCTTCGGGCTCGGATCATCGGTCAAAAGCCGAAGCTCTATGCACCCCAGAACAAGATGCTGAATATTTTGATTTCGGGTGATGGCCAGGCTCGCCTCGTCTTCGCAAACCTAAGCTTTGAAGGACGTCTTGCCCTGCGTTTCAAAAATTGGATCGACAACCGCTACATGAAAAGTTTCGAAGAAAAATAATTGGAAACTCGAGCACCTGGGGGACGGTCTCGCCCCTATGCTCTATTCGATGTTAAACAAGGAGCACGGTCAAAAGCGCCCCGCACGTGGCTGCTCGTGACAGTTTTCCTCGTGTGTCGAGCTCGAGATTGTTCTCAGCTCTTCTCTAAGACGAGCCCACACTAAAACTCAAAAGCTGGGTTCTTGCAACGTCACAGGTGACGGTACCACCATCGAAAATTAACTTGGGTGCTCGATTACGCCCTGACAGGACACACGTGATCACCAACGATTTGACGCTAACAACGTGGCCCCTTCCCGTGACGGCTCCGACTTACGCACCGCTAGCGGCAAACATTCGAGTTGACGTCTGTATCGTTGGCGCTGGCGTGGCGGGACTAACCACAGCCTACCTTTTGCAACGCGAGGGCAAAACGATCTGCGTGCTTGAAGCCAACGAGATCGCCAGCGGTCAGAGCCGCAAAACGACAGCCCATCTTTCAACTGCGATCGACGCTCGTTATTTCGATATCGAACAAACCTTTGGAGCTGACGGCGCAAACCTCGCAGCTAAAAGTCACGCCGCTGCACTTTCTCAGATTGAATCGATCGTCTATGAAGAAAAAATCGAATGCGGATTTGAATGGATCGACGGATATCTCTGCGAAAGCGACAATTCTAAACCTGAACAGCTCGACAACGAACTTGCCGCATCACGCCGAGCAGGAATTTCTGGTGTTGCGCTCATCGAAAATCCTCCGATTGCGGCGTTTGACCGAGCGTTGAAGTTTCCGAAACAGGCTCAGCTTCACCCAGCGAGATATTTGGCCGCGGTCGCGCGCGCCATATCGCGAGACTGTGGAAAGATTCATACAAAGACCGAGGTCGCGAAAGTGACACCTTCAAGCGACGGCAGATCTGCGATTGTGAGCTCAGCGAATGGATTCACGGTGACGTGTCAAAACGTCGTGATTGCGACGTCTGAAGAGCAAACGGATTTTCGCAACTATATTATTGCGTTTAAGATTGTGAGGGGCGCCGTGCCTCGTGGACTTTTTTGGGAGGCACAGAGTCCTTCACATTTTGTCCGTGTCGAAAGTTTCTCGACCGAACACGAGCTTTTGATTGTCGGAGGCGAAGACTTCAAGTCGGGATTTGAGACTGAGCAAGAGGCCGAGTTCGAAGAGCTTGAAAAGTGGACACGCGAACGACTACCTCAGGCCAAAGAAGTGGTTGCGAAGTGGTCAGGACTCTTGATGCGGTCCAACGACGGACTCGCCCTTCTTGGGCAGGACACCACAGACCGCAAAAACGTCTTTGTTGTGAGTGGCGACTCGGGAAACGGCATAACGACGGGAACGATCGGGGCCATCTTAATTTCTGATCAAATTATCGGCCGAAAGAACGATTGGGAAGAGTTGTACAATCCTGGGCGAACAGTCCGAAAAAAAACTGGCCAAAAAGATTCTGATTCGAACGGTACAGCCGAATTACATATCAAAACCTAAGAGAATACTGAGAACAAGGCCCGCAAGTACGAAGCCCGCAACTGAGGCCAAAGCGTAGTCGCGGTTTTTCAAAAACACGAGCATTGTCATTAGGACTCGCACGATAGGCAGGCTGATAAGCACGATGAGGCCGAGATAGCTAGATAATAAGGCCCAACGCTGCTGCCGAACGAGACTTCGGAAGGTCGAATCAATTGGCGAATCGTGGTACGTGTGAAATTTTTCGAATACATTGGTTGTAAAACTAATTTCGCCTAGCCACCCCACCGCAAGAAGCAAGCCAGCAAGCACGACACCGTAACGAAGAAATTTCGCAATAAAAAGATCGAGCGCGTGGTTTTCTTTAATCATGCGCCAGTCCACGAATAATCATCTGAATTGAAACCACGCTTAACAGAACAATAAAGATGTTTCGAATGACTTGAGGCCGCGTGCGAATCATAGCTCGTGCTCCGGCGTAAGATCCAATGATAATTCCGATCGCAACTGGCGCAGCGATTTCAGGGCGAACCAGACCTTGTACAAAATAACCGCCGGCACTTGCCGCTGCGGTGACTCCGATCATAAAGTTTGAGGTCGCCGACGAAACCTTTATCGGAAGTTTCATCACTCCATCCATCGCAAGAACTTTCAGAATCCCGCTGCCGATTCCCAACAGTGCCGATAAAACTCCTGCGGCGTACATGGTCGCAAGTCCCAACGGTACATTTTCAACCGAGTACGAAACCGATTCATTTTTTTCGTTTGAAAAAGTACCTGCAAGCTTCAGCCTTACAGACCAAGGGTGATCTACCTTCGCAAGCGATTCGCCCCGTGTTCGAAACATCATTGAGGCAGAGAAAAGTAGAAATACACCAAAGGTTAAAAATAGAATTCGAGGCTCGATCATGCCAGCGATCAAAAAACCTGTAATGGCACCAGAGACAGTGCCGATCTCAAGCAAAACTGCGACCCGCAGGTTGGTCAGATGGTCGCGAAGAAAACTTGCTGCCGCCCCAGATGACGTGGCGACAATCGAAATTAGACTTGCAGCGATTGCATACCGAATATCGACACCTAGAAATAGGGTCAGGACAGGCACAATGATCATGCCCCCTCCAATCCCCAGAAGTGCGCCAAAAAATCCAGCAGCTATCGAGACACCAAGAAGAACTAACTCGTACACACCTCTTAATCTAGGCCCGCTCGGCAGAACGGCGCAACCTACGACTTGTCTCAAACTGAGAAAATACTTTTTGGGAGTTTG
>JALHOI010000124.1 GCA_022843085.1 Pseudobdellovibrionaceae bacterium | reverse complement strand
TTTTTTGAGCTCTTCCATCAAATTTTTCTGCGTGTGAAGGCGGCCAGCCGTATCGACGATGACGATGTCGAAGTTTTTTGCCCGCGCGATTTCAAGCGCTTGGTACGCAACAGCACTTGGTTCGGTGACATTTTCGGGGTCAAAAATTTCGACAGCACCCTGGCCCTGGGGCCCAGCACCGGCGCGGTCTGTCCACGTCTTCAGCTGTTCACCGGCGGCGGCACGAAAGGTGTCACCGGCGGCGACAAGCACCCGCTTTCCGCGCATCGCGAGTTTTGACGAAAGCTTTCCGATCGTCGTGGTTTTTCCGGCACCGTTGACTCCGACCACCATCAATACAGCTGGCTTCGAAGAAAAAATGTTAAGTCGCCCAAGTCCGTCATCGTTCTGTGATCCGACGGCCACAACGTGGCTGTTGGTCGGCGCCTCGAAATCGTTCGGAAGATTTCGCGACAAAATCTCATTCATCTTCAGGTGAAGTTCGCGACGAACTGACTCAAAACCCGTTTCGCCTGAAGCCTTCAGTTTTTCAAAAACATGATCAAGCAGATCTTGAACCGTTTGCGGGCCAAGGTCGGCCGTGTACAACACTTCTTCCAACTCTTCGCGCTCGGTCGCAGTCAAAGTCGCTCGGCCACCGAATAGCGATTGAATGCGCCCAAACAGCGATGCCCGTGTTTTAGCTAATGCCCCAGTCGTCGTGACCTCTTGGGGTTCGGCCACAGCAGCAGCCTCAGCCTGGCCATCGGCCGCGCGATCACTTGACCGACGCGCAGGGCTTACCAACTCGCCTTTGACTTCGATTTCAAGCCGCTGTTTTTTTTGAGATTTCAGAAACCAAACGAAAAGCCCGACGCCCGCAAAAAAACACAGGGCAAACACTGCGAAGACGAAGACCAAGCCAAGGCCACCAGAAAAGCCGTCGGGGAAAAGCGAATCAATCATGCGAAGGGTCTAGCAGGAGCCTTCGGGCCAGGCAAAAGGAACGTCGGGAAAGAGTTGGGACGCCTCCCAGCCCACACAGTGGGAGACTAAGGTGCAGGCTGAGAGGCGTCCCAACTCTTTCAAGCAAATTTTAGTTTGCCTGATTGTGGGTGCATCCTTTTCCGCTGCGAGGAACCGTCGGAGCAGCCCTTCGAGAGTCATAGAACCCTTGATCTTGGCATCCTTCCCCACACCCAAGAAGAACGGAAGGCTGAGAATGAGATCCGGCGGGCGAAGCCAGTGACGAGCTGAAAAAAGGAAGAGCCGCCAATCTGCACCCTAGATCTCTCACGGTGTGGATTGGCGGCTCTTCCTTTTTTCCACAGTTACTGGTTCAAATCGACGGACACCATTTTCGAGACGCCACGTTCTTCCATCGTGACGCCGTAGAGGCGCGACGCGACTTCCATCGTGAACTTGTTGTGCGTGACGACGATGATCTGCGACCGCTTGGCCATTTCTTTGACCAGGTCGTTGAACCGGTAAACGTTCGCATCGTCGAGCGGCGCATCGACCTCATCCAGCAGGCAATACGGCGACGGACGAACAAGGAAAATCGAGAAAATCAGTGAGACAGCCGTGAGCGCTTTTTCTCCGCCCGACAGAAGCGTCATGTTCTGAAGCTTTTTACCGGGAGGTTTTGCGATAATGTCGATGCCCATATCACCTTTTTCAGGGTCCTCGACAAGAATCAACTGAGCTTCGCCGCCGCCAAACAAAACCGGAAACACCTTCGTGAAACGTTCATTCACCAGATCGAACGTTTCACGGAAGCGCTTGGCGCAAACGCGGTTGATGCGATCGATAACTTTCTTCAGCATCTCTTTAGCTTCGATCAGATCTTCTTGCTGCTTCGACAAGAACTCGTAACGTTCTTTCACTTTGTCGTACTCTTCAATGGCCGACAGGTTCACATCGCCGATTCGACCGATTTTTTCTTTGAGATCTTTTAGTTTGAGCTCGGCCTCTTTCAATTCTTCGTCTGTAGCGACACGTTCGCGGTAGCGTTCAGCGACGTCCGAAAGCTCAAGCATATAGCGCTCGCGCATCTGTTCGATCAGGTACGCCTCTTTCAAGCGACACTGCTCAGACGTCAAACGGGCGTCATTCATCTTCGACTGCAGCTGGTTTCGGTTCGAAAGATACGAAGCGAGACCGCGTTGAATTTCAAGGTAACGATTGTTCAACTGCTCGAATTCGTCGCGACCTTGGGCCACAGCGGCACGAGCGTCTTCAAGACGACGAATCATCTCGTCCAGCTGAATTCGATGCTCTTCCATCACAACTGAATTTGAAGAAATAGATTCGTTTGAACGTTCGCTTTCAAACGACATTCGCGACAACTGGGCTTCCGTATCGCCAAGCTGCTTTGTCAGCATGGCGACTTGTCGAGTGAGGCCGTCGCGCTCCATCGTTTTTGTCGCCGACAGTGTCTGCAGTTTTCCCACTTCGTCCTGAAGACTTCCGACGCCGCCACGAGCCACGTCAAGATCTTGAGTCAGCGCTTCGATCGCAGACTCAAGGGTCACTTTGCGCTCAAGTAAGTCGGTCAAACGGATCTGAAGTTCATCAAGTTCGTTACGACGAGTTTCGATTTGCGACGTCAAGCTGTGAACATCCCGATCTTGCCGACTGATCGCCTGATCGCAATTCGCAAGTTCTTGCTCGGCGCGCTCGAGATCTTTTTTAAGCGAAGCGAGCAAAATTTCTTTTTCAGTACTTCGCCGTTCGACTTGCTCAAGCTCATCGGTGATGGTCTTGAGATTCTCTTCCATCTTTCTTAGCGACGCTTGAGCAAGGCCGAGCTTGCCGCTCCACTCTTCTTTTTTCGTTGATAATTCTTTGATTTCGCGGCGACGAGTGAGAAGTCCTGAGTCGGCCGACTCGGCTGTGCCGCCCGTGATGACACCGTCACTGGTGACCGTGTCACCGTCAAGAGTCACGAATGTCCATTCAGGCGACATCGATCGAAGCTCGATGGCATCTGACATCGAATCGACAACGGCAACATTGCGAAGCAGTCGATTGATGGTGCCTTTGAACTTATCAGGAGCACGAACAACATCAGACAGCACGGCACGAATGCGCGAGCGATCGGGTTCCTGGGTCGTCGTTTCAACCATCTGAAGGCCGCCCGAAACGAAACTTGAACGACCTGACTTTTGTTCTTTCAAAAAGTTAACCGCACCGACCGCTGAATCGGGCGTCGGAGAAAGCAACATTTGAAGCCGTGGGCCCAGTGCGGCCTCCATCGCCAGTTCGTACTCGCTGGGGACTTCAACAACTTCCGCAATCGGATGAAACTCGGTGGCGTCGACACGGTCGCCCTCAGGTAGCGAAGCCAGCTTCTGCTTCTGCCAGAACATCACCGACTTTACGCCCGCGTCAAAACCCTCAAAGTTCGAGGCCAGGTTTTCGAGGCCGTAAAGCTTGCCGGTGACGTCGCTCAATTCGTCGCGAAACTGATCCGTCTCAAGGCGCCGTTCGCCAATTTGTTTTGTCAAAAGATCGCGATTGGCGTGAAAGCTTTCGACGTCTTTAGCAAGATCCAACTGATCCTGACGATTTTTCTCAAGCTCGTTCCAGACTTTTTTGCGACGTGCTTCGAATTCAACTTTTTTGCCGAGAAGTTCTTCAAGAATCGCACGCGCGTCGACTTCGCGCTCTTCAATTCCTCGTATGCCGTCTTCAAGCGCGGCCACGCGACCTTGAATCTGTGCTTCGCCCGAACTGACGGTGATAAACTCGCGCCGTGAATCGGTGAGTTCACGGTCGACCTCTGAGATGCGGGACGCCGCGGTTTCCCAACGTTCTTTTTTCTCGTTGTACTCGGCGGTGAACTTTTCTGCGTCAGCCGCGACACTCGTCAACTGCAACTGTAACTTCTCGAGCTCGCTCGAGAGCGCAATTTGGCGGGCGCGGTGTTCTTCAAGAAGTCCGCCCGTCATTTCTTTGTTGCGCCTTGCCGCTTCGATTTCAAATCGCAGCTCTTGAATTTGGGTTTCGGCTTGAGACACTTGCATCTGAAGTTCTTGTGCTTCGCGCGACAAATCTTCGACGGACATCTGTTTTTCAGAAACTGATGCTTTCAAAGTTTCAACTTCAAGCTCTTGTGTGCCTGCAACAGTCTGCGCTTCGGCCTCAAGCAACTCGGCTTCGGTCAACTCCGCCAAAGCGGCTTCAGACTTCGAACGAAGCTCAAGGTACTGACGAGACGTCAGCCACATGTCGAGGTCATCGGCCTCTCGCTTCAGATTTCGATAGCGTTCGGCGCGTTGGGCCTGACGCTCTAACGAATCAATCTGACGCTTCAATTCGTTTACGATATCGTGCAAACGAATCAAGTTTTGCTCGGTCGATAGAAGCTTTCGCTGCGATTCGCGTTTGCGCGCTTTAAATTTCGTAATACCCGCGGCTTCTTCAATCAGATGCCGACGGTCTTCAGGTTTGCTCGTAACAAGCTGCCCGATCGCATTTTGCTGAATGATCGAAAAGCCTTTTGCTCCGGCGCCCGTGTCCATGAAAATTTCTTGAATGTCGCGAAGTCGAGAGGGCTCTTTGTTGATGAAGTATTCAGATTCGCCGCCGCGGTGAAGCCGACGCGTCACCATAACTTCCGAATGCTTGAGATATTGAACTGGAAAAGGACCGCCGTCATTTTCAAGTGTCAGCGAGACTTCGCACATGCCCATCGGCGCATAGCCCTCGGCTCCGGCAAAAATGACGTCTTCCATCGAAGACCCGCGCAAATGCTTCGCCGACATCTCGCCCATCGCCCACATCAACGCATCGACGATGTTCGATTTTCCGCAACCGTTCGGACCGACAACGCCGGTAATGCCCGAATCGAATTGAATGACCGTTCGATCTTTAAAAGATTTGAAACCGACGATCTCGAGTTTTTTAATACGCACTGAAACTGCCCCCCGGCCAAAAAAACACGAATCAGACCCGTCCCTTAGCGCAGCCCACATCTGAATGCAGGCGCAGCCTTGGCTTTACGTCATTTGGCCTGACTAAAGTCTTGGTTGCGGCACTGGATGTGGTCAATGTGTGATCTGCGATTGCACGTTAAAAACGCAGACGACCGCTCGGCTTGAATTAAGAAGCCAGAGCGGTCGATGGTTTAAAGACAGAATTAGCGCCTCGCGTCGATTGAGTTGCCCCCGAGCGATCTCCTAACGCGTGTTCGAACCGCGCACGCGACCCGAATTCAGGGCGCCTGCGTCGACTTGAGTGAAGTCGACCTTGATATCGATCGCGCCATTCACGTCGCTTAAGTCTTTCGTGATGATGAGGCTATTCGGCCGTTCATCGTCGTAAACCCAGCCTTCGCCAAGAACCAGTTCTTCGCCATTCAGCGAGACCTTGACCGTACCGCGCTCGGGGGTGGCGTTGCTGATATCAACTTTCGGTCGGGTCAAGGCACGCTCGCGAACGAAAGATCCAAGCTTAGCCATTTCGACACCGTAGCTGGCGCCGCGTAAACCCATCGATTTTCCGCCCATCGATTTGATGAACGAAAGAATGTTGTCGGGCTGAGTCGAGCAGCCGCTGCACGCGTGGCGAATCACCGGATCGCGATCGGACGCTTTGTCGCTACTCTTCGCAAGCGCGCCGAGAACCGTAACCTGCTGAAGATAGCCCGGCCCAACAGTGTCGGCCAAGAAATCTTGAAGGTCGCCAGGAGCAACATCATCGCGAGACCCATCTTTTTTGTCAGGAGTCCACGCGTCAGCATCTGTGATGAAAATCAAAACCAAGTGAGCGTCGACCCGACGAAAGCCTTTGTTGGCTTCGGCCGATTTTGCGACAAAGTATTTATCGCCAGGCTTGTCGGTAAGCGCTCGCGTCACTGGCGAAAACACTTCTTCGTTTTCAGGACCACCTGTTTTCTCGACTTCGTGTTTTTCGTTATACTTTTCGATACCGATTTTAAGCGAGGCTCGAAGCACCTGCAGCCAGCCCGGTTCTTTGCCAAGACTAAAACCCGCTTGTGCGAGGTGCGAATCGTAATCGACTTTCGACGAAACGAACCGGCCGAACGAGTCTGGCAGATACTGACCTTTGGGATCTTTCAATCGCCGAAGTTCGCCATGGCCGTATTCCTTCTGCATTCCGGCAAACATTTTTGTATCCCAAACTGACGTAACGCCGACATGAAAGTCGATGCCCGCATTTGTCGCGATCTTCTTCGCGAATTTGTCGATGTTGGCACTTAACGTCTCTTGCTCGTCTTCCATCGACTCTGAGTTGTCGATGACAAACATAATGTCGACTTTGGGTTGCACGTTCAAAATCGTCGGCTTCGACTCGGTCGCGACGATTCCGTACTGCGTGGGCGGCGCCATGAGGCGTGGATTTTGCGGCGCACAGGCCGCAACGACAAGCAGCGCCGAAACTGGAAATACCAGTGCTACAAAAGAAGACGTGGTTTTTCGAAACGGTTCAATAAAGGTCATCATGACTGGGGTCCTTTAGAGGCAGACTGCGAAACAGTTGTACCGCTCGCAGCCGGGCAGCCTTTTGCGTTCACTTTATAGCTATCAAGTTCATCGATCCAAACGTCTTTGTCGTCGTCTGGAAACACAAGCGTATTCGCATCACGCTGAATCGGCGCGGACGTCTTCTTCGCATCAGCAAGATGTTGTTCCGAGTAGATACGGCTGACGGCCTCGACTTCGATAAGATGCATCTTCCGAAGAATCGTTTCGGTGTCTTTGACGTCGCGATTCGCTAGGCTCTTCAAGCGATTCGTGACGGTGTTAGAATGTCGAGCCGAGGCCCCTGGCTTCAACATCATTTGAAACGCCATCTGAATCTTGGCATCGCGATAAAACAATCGCGGCAGAACTGGCAAATCGACCCCCGCTGTCGCGCGGGACATTTGCCCAGCAGCAATCGAACGACCGATCATCTTAACAGAAGCTTCCGATTCACCCACTTTTGCCAAGGTCTGAAGAGCCTCGTGACGAGGACGAATATCTTCTTTGAAGCGTTTCATCACTTTAAAGAGTTCATTGTAATTGCACAGTCGAAGTTGAATCAGTGATGACAGCAAATAGGGTTCGGCCCCAATTTCTGATTTTACAGGCGGAGCAAACAGCGTTTTTATGTTCGCCAAAGCTTGATCGTGCTCTTTCAAATGGACGTGTGTCCACGCACGCTCTTCGAGCGCCTCGACCCAATAATCGGACGATTGCGGAATTAGCTCGTAAAGCGCCAGTGCCTTTTCAAACTGCTTCTTTTCGAAAAGCGCTCGGGCTGAACGCATGATCTCGCGTTCGGTTTGAGTCACAGCTTTCACTGCCGACTTCGGGTGCGGCTTCAAGGCCGATTTTGACACCGACTTCGAAACTAAGACAAGTTTCGAGCCCTTGCCACCCGCTTCAGTCCGCGCCGAAGCCACTTGGGCAATCGCGATGATCACAATCATCGCGGCGATATAAGAAATCGTCTGACGAAGCGATATCATAATAAAATTCCGATTCCGAGTGTTCCGATAGTGAGGCCGATATCGCGAGTGCTTGTGCCTGACGACGTCGTGACGCGGTCTTGGTAGCCTTGCTGGCGGATTTCAAATCGCGAGCTGATGTGTTTGTTCCACCAGAAGCCAATTCCACCACCGGCCGTCCACATCGCCGAATTTCCCGACTTCATTTCAATTTGTCCGTAGCCAGCGAGAACGTAAAAGTCGAATTGAACAACCGTGAGGTCAAAAAAGTTCAGTTTTCCATACATTGGATAATAGCTGACAGTCCCCATGTATGACGATTTCGGAACATCGATATCAGAGACGTCAAAAGGGCGACCAGCTTCTTTCGCTGTGCGAGCGGCCTCCATCTGAGACTCACCTTCTTGAGTCAGCTGGTTCGCATACGAGGTGTACCGACCGCCGAATGAAAAGCGGGGTGTCACATGAAACTCAAGCATCCCGCTGATGGGCTGAGTGTTGAGGTATGAATTACCGCCAGCTGAACCGCCGTAGGCAGCGCCGATCTCAAACCGCAGATCACGATCGACCGCACGTTTCTGAACGATTCGAACCTGTTGTTGGGTGCTCAGTGACCGTGCGCGTTTCAGAATTGCTTCGTTCGATCCGAGCGAATCGAAATCAGACTGGGCCAAAGCCGAAGTAGCCGATAAAGACGTCGAAACGGCGATCACTGAGAAAACCAATTTGATAACAGAATTTTTAATAATCGTTTTCTTCGTAGCCCGACTTTTTTG
>JALHOI010000123.1:4716-8259 GCA_022843085.1 Pseudobdellovibrionaceae bacterium | reverse complement strand
TGCCGAGGATGGCTCGCCAGATGCTGGCCGATCAGGTTTACGGTTTCACAGCTGCCGAACTTCCGCTTCTTAATCGCCTGACTGAGATCATGACTGCGATTCAACGTATCGCCAACGATTCACCGATTTCGCGAGAGCTTGCTCGAACGGCTCGCGAGACTGACGAGATTCAAAAGAAGTTCATACGAGGAGATATGAACTTTGAAGAAGCCGCGCGCGCGCTTGAGGCCTTGGCCCCGCGTTCGCACTCAGCTCTCGGGCAATACGTTGCTACCGAGGCCCGTGAATTACTGAACGAAGCGGCAATCATTCGAACTAAGCTTGCCGCAGCAAAGGGTTTTGCCAACTGGGCCGATTTTCAGCTCGCCACGAAGGAACGCCTCTACAAAGATGGCTACCGATCCGTCTCAGACCGAGTCTCGTTCTTACGCGAACTTTTGCAATCGACAAAAGCGACACACAAAGCCTTTCTCGAACAGCGCGCAAAAGAAATATCAGGCGTTCCTGCAGACCTCAAAGCCGATATCTTCAGACTTCGTTCATCGCAGAATATTTTGTTTGCACCTCCGACCGATTCATTGATCTCTGAATATTTTCCGGTTGAAAGAATCGAAGAAACCTGGCGAACGACAATGATTGAAAGCGGCTTTACCGCAACCGCGGTCGACCGCATCCGCCTCGACAGCTACCCACGGCCCGGAAAACAAAGTCACGCCTACATGATGAACGCGCGGTCTCATCAGCCCAATACATTTCGAATTGACGCACGCACCTTGAACACGAAAATTCCACGGCAACTACCAAAGAAGTGGATGCCAGCGCTGATCTACATTGTTCAAAATATGCGAACCGACGGCCCAAGCGACTACTCAACAGCGTTTCACGAGGGCGGACACGGCCTCGACTTTAGCCATCGCCAAGATGTTCTCGGATTCGGGCAAGACAGTTCTTATGCCGAAACTCATTCGATGACGATGGAACGTTTTTTCGACGACTTGCCCTTTTTGCTTTCGGTCGCAAAAACTCGAGAGGGCCACGCTTTAGATCGTGAAAAGGCCGAAGCTTACCTGGCTAATGTTGCGGCCAATCGCCTCAGCAGTTTGCGTGCGCAATCTCTCAACGCGCTTTACGATCTCGAACTTTGGAATCACGCCTACAAAGAGGGCGGCGAAGATTTTGTCTCACGCAGCACGCGTCTCTCGGCCGAACTTTCGAAGGCCTACATGTTTGTTGACCCGACCCGTGTCGTAAATGGAGTTGATGGTCGGTTTGGTCGGTACTCGACAAGCCACTTCTACAGTGGGCAAGTTCGATACATCGGTTACGTCTATGCTGAAATGGCCGCAGAGATGACGTACGTTCGGCTGCTCGACATTCTCGAAGCGACAACGGGCCGTCGGTCGCTGTTGAACCAACCGTCGATTGCGAAGCTGTTGACGGAGGGATACTACAAGACCGGTTTTTTAAAACCGTTTCCGCTTGCCACTGAGGATTTTGCCAGAAAGCCCTTCAATGCCCGCGAGGCCGCAAGCTCGATAAACGCGGCTGTCGATTCTTGGGTGAGATCGCGCAGGCAGGCGGCAATGACATCCAAGATTTCATCCTGCGACGGGCTATTCACTTCTGCGATGTAGTTTTGCGCCGTAGTGAAAGTCAGGGCCGACAATTCGGCCGACGATTCGACTTACGATAAGTTTCAAGTGCGGGGCCCATCTTCGCCTGAAGAGCCTCGATACGTGTCGAGTTTGAAGGATGCGTCGACATGAATTGCGGCTGCTGTGCGCCGCCCAGTTTCGCCATGTTCTTCCAGAGCTCGACAGCTTGCTGCGGGTCAAATCCGGCCCGGCTCATCAAATCGAGCCCAATTGTGTCGGCTTCGGTTTCTTGGGTTCGACTATGTGGAAGAATATAGCCGAGCTGTGTTCCGACTCCCAGCGCCGCCATCGAGAGCTGATACGACTTCGAGTTTGGGTCTTTAAAAACGAGGCCAGGAATCGCTCCAGCCAAAGCGACTAAACCTTGCTCGCTCAAGCGTTCACTTGAATGGCGAGCCCAGACGTGACCGACCTCGTGACCAATCACTGCAGCTAACTGGCCTGGGTCGGTCATGATCTTCAGCATTCCAGTGTAGATCCCAATTTTTCCGCCGGGAAGAGCGAACGCGTTTGGCTCGGGGCTTTCGAAGACAACGACTTCCCAATCTTGAGTCTCTGGGTAAACACGCGTGATCTCGTCAGCAACGCAACGAACGTAAGCCGTCAGCTTCATATCTTTCGAAATGGAAATCTTCTGTTTCATTTCATCAAAAGCGCTGACGCCCATCGCGTTCACCTGCTCGTCAGACTGCGTGATTAATTGTTTGCGCCCAGTGGGCGAAGTTGCGCAGCTGACTGTGGCCAGATTCAGAAAGAGGATCGCATGAAAAAACATAGATGCACGAAAAGTACCCATCGGTGAAGTCTCCTTGAAGCACAAAGTCGTAAGATCAAGAGGTTCTTTCACACACACGCCATCGTCAACGGGTCAAATTTTCCCCAGCCGACTTGAGCAACGCTTCAATTTCAGCTTCGCGCGCTGCCTTTTCTTGAAACGCGGCAATGCGCTTTTCCCAACCCTTCGCCATCTTGCGACCTGTCTTCACCTTTAGGCTCAGAGAAAGCCGCTCGGTCGCGAGGACCTTCATTGCTCCTGCCGAATCGAGGTCGGCCGAAAGCCACTGTTCGAACGCCGAATCCTTAAGAAACACCGGCTGCCGGTGATGACCGACCGAACGAATAAAGTCGTTTGGCTGATCCATGATGATTGAAAAACCTCGGTAGTTCGCGCCCGACTTCGGATCGACCGAGACTTCGTAAACTCCGGCCGCAAAAATCATGTCCTGAATCGTATCTTCAAATTCGACCATCTCGCCTGCGTGATCGCCGGTGTAGATTGGTTCAACAAAACCAGTCATGGGTACAAGACAGCGCGATTCAGCCAGCGGCTTTTTCCACGTTCGTTTTTCACCCATCGGGACAATTCGGTGCGTGCGATCATCGAAGTCGTAGAGCCTCGCATTGAAGGTCGCAAACTTCATGGCCGGCGGCTTTAGTGAAAACGACATTGATTCAATTCGGAATTCTTCACCGTAGACGATCGGCGCGTGCGAAAAAAGCTTCACTCGAGGCCGATAATCGCTCGAGTCGCTTTCTCCGTGACGCTTCAGCCATTCGCGGATCTCGACCGGCTGCTTGTTAATTTGATATTCGGCACACATTCGTGAGAGGTTACCAGCGTATCCGTTCGTTTGAAACTCAAGTTTGAAGGCTTAATTCTCGTGAGCAATAAAATCCACCCCTGCCATATCTGCGGTGAAGTCCTGACCGTCAACCCCGGACGAGTGACGATATGCCCGCGATGTGGTCACAAAGACAAACGTTTCACCAACCGATCAGCGCGTCTATGTCTGGCATTCTCTCTGACCGCCCAGGTTTTTTACATTCCCGCCAATATTTTTCCGTTCATGACAATCGAACTTTATGGCAAAACCAAAAGCTCGACGAT
>JALHOI010000123.1:0-4706 GCA_022843085.1 Pseudobdellovibrionaceae bacterium | reverse complement strand
GATCAGAGATCCTACGCGATCGCTCTGGTGGTGTTTCTTGCGAGCCTCTTTATCCCAATTTTGAAGCTGATGATTCTTTTTTACCTGTCGGCCGCAGGCCTAAATGGCGACCGTTCGCGATTCAAAATGAACCTCTATCATTTTGTGGAAGCCGTCGGACGCTGGTCGATGCTCGATATTTTTCTACTCGCGATTCTCGTTGCAATGGTGAAGCTTGGCCATATGACGACCGTTCACCCGGGCCCTGGCGCCGCGATGTTCGCGCTTGTCGTGATTTTTACGATGATGGCATCCGCTTATTTTGATCCAAGACTTTTGTGGGAAAACCAAGATGAAAAAACTGATTAAATCACAAGCGCAGGCGCTAAAAACAGGCTGGTACATATGGATGTTTCCAGTTTTTGCGGTCGCAATCTCGGGCTGGCTTTTATTTGATTACTACAAGCAACAAGGTCCACGGATTTACATCTCCTTCGACGACGCCGGAAGCCTGCAGGCCGAAAAAACCACTGTTCGATTCCGCGGAGTTCCAGTCGGTACCGTCAAAGATGTTTTCATTTCGAGCGATCACAAAGATATCGTCGCCGAAGTTCTTCTTCGAAAGGACGCGCGAAACTTCGCCGTCGAGGGATCGAAGTTTTCGCTGGTGACCCCTAAGGTTGGTTTCGGAGGAATCTCGGGCCTCGACACCCTTTTTGAGGGTGCCTATATTGCCGTACTTCCCGGCCGATCCGACGCCGGCGAAAAGTATGACTTTAAAGGCCAATCACAGTCGGCAACCGACCCGCAAGACGACACGAGTCCGTACATCATTGAAACCGAAAACGCAGAATCGATCGGCGTTGGTGCCGCCATCACTTTTCGCGGCGTCAAAATCGGATCAGTCACGAAGGCGAGTGTTGCCGATGGTGGCCAGATGGTGAACCTACAAATCAATATCTACAACAAAGACACGTCACTTATCCGAACCAACACGTCATTCTGGCGCAAAGTCGGCGTTCAGGCGAAACTGGGCCTTTTTGGCTCTGACATCAAGGTGAACTCGCTCGAAAGCATCATGGCTGGAGGACTCGAGTTGAGAACACCGAGCCCCGCCGGACCGATGGCAAAAGCGTATCAAAAGTTTATTTTGCTTCAGGTCGCACCGAAGGACATTGCAAAATGGAACCCCGAACTTAAATGATCGAAGCAAAACCCGAGGCCGGACGCACCTAAACATGGCAAAACTTTACTTTCGTTACTCGGCGATGAACGCCGGCAAATCAACGGCGCTGCTACAGGTGGCGCACAATTACGAAGAGCAAGGCCAGAAGGTTCAGCTCTTCACCGCCGCGATCGACAATCGCTACGGGCGCGGTCGCATCACATCTCGCCTGGGCGCGCAGCGAGACGCTGAAGTCTTCGACGCGACGACTGATTTCGCGACCTTTAATTCCGCGAGGCCCGAGGGTCCTGTGGCATGTGTTCTGGTCGATGAGGCGCAATTTTTAACCCCGTCGCAGGTGCAGGCTCTTCACAAGCTTGCGCAGGTCAGAGGGACTCCAGTTATTTGTTATGGGCTTCGCACGGACTTTCGCGGCAAACCCTTTGCCGGCTCGACTCAGCTTCTCGCCTTAGCGGATGACATCGAAGAAATAAAAAACATCTGTACGTGCGGAAAAAAGGCAACGATGAACATCCGAGTCGACGCGAACGGACATCGTGTTACGTCCGGCGAGCAAATTTCGATCGGAGGCAACGATCAGTATCGGCAGGCCTGCGGCCGGTGCTTCTATTCGATCGGAAGAACCGAATGACTGCTGCAATCGATCGCCGATAAGCTGTCTTTTTTAGGCGTAATGCCTCAGCCCAGTCGGTTGAGGAAAAGCTGAAAGAGTTTATAGCATCTTTACTCCAGAGTCGGCTCTTGTTAGCCATGTGGAGGAACCCAGTCATAACAACTTTGGAGACAATCATGGTGCAGCTAAGTGCTGGTCAGTATTCGCTCGTGTTTAATATGCTCTCGTTCGCTGTCGCGTCGATGTTGGGTGCATTTGCATTCTTCGTCATGGCGCAAAATCTGGTCGGCTTAAAATACCGCGCGTCGATGATCGTTTCGTCGTTAGTCGTGCTGATCGCGGGCTACCACTACTATCGCATCATGGGAAGCTGGCAAGAGGCCTACACGCTTTCGAATGGCGTCTACATGCCTTCAGGCAAGCCGTTCAACGATGCGTACCGCTATGTTGACTGGATGCTGACTGTTCCGCTTTTGCTTGTTGAACTCGTACTCGTGTTGAACCTCGCAAAAGGCAAGACGGGCCCAATGCTTGTGAAACTTGTCATCGCGGCGATGCTGATGATCGGCCTTGGCTATCCAGGCGAAATTTCAAGCGACTTCGGTACACGAAACCTGTGGGGCGTTCTGTCGACGATTCCCTTCCTCTACATCCTCTGGGTGCTTTGGACTCAACTTGGATCAGCGACCGAAGTTGCTGCGCCATCGATCAAATCTCTTTTCATCAACACACGCTATCTGCTGATCGCGACATGGGGCTTCTACCCGATCGCCTACGCCATCGCGACATGGGGCGGACCTGCTAGCGGTTCGGCGATGGTTGCTCTTCAGGTCGGCTACTCGATTGCCGACGTTTTGGCAAAAGCACTCTACGGCGTCATGATCTTCGCGATCGCGCACGAAAAGTCGCGTCTCGACGGTTCGCTGCCTGCGTTGAAGGACGCCTAGTTTTTGAACGGTACAGTGAAGGTTAACACTTTCATCAATTTGAGAGCCGTCGTCGTGACGACGGCTCTTTTTTTCGTTTCTCTCGTCTTTCTAAGCTTCTGGCTTCCGGGCCTCGAACCCTATCTACCGGTGCTGATCGTGGGCGTCCTATTTTTGGGTATTCCGCATGGCGCTCTCGACATTTTTCTGCTTCAACGTCTGGCACGAAAAGACCAAAACCTCAGTCGGTTTCTCGCACTTTACATTGTGGCGCTTGGTATGATGGCAGCTTCCTGGGTTCTTGCTCCTGACGGCGCCTTTCTTTTTTTTGCGGCCTATTCGTGCTTTCATTTTGCCATGAGCGACGTTTCGAAATCAAAACCACGGCAAAATATTGTCAACACTGGCCGTATCGAGTTTCTCGCCCGATTTCTAACTCCGTTCTGTATTCCTTTCGGATTTCAGAGCGAACGTTCTTTCTCTCTTGCGCGCACCGTTCACGATTCCAACGTTTTTGAGATGTTACGCTTCTTCTTTCAAGTGTCAGGTTCGATTGCCTTGGGGCTTTGCTTACTCGTTGCGGTTATTGAACTGATCGAAGCCTTCTCTCTTCAAGTCGAGTGGCGACCGATTTCGGTTGAGCCGCTTCTCGTCGCCCTTCTTTTTCTGAAGCTCGACCCTCTCTACGCATTCGGAATCTACTTTTGCTTCGTGCACTCGGTGAAACATATTTTCAACGTCCTGACGTCGACTGAACTAAAAGGCCGCGTTACATTCGACTTGCGTTCGGCAGCTCCTTACTGGCTTTTGCCCGTTTTCTTTCTGTTGATTCTCGTCGTGTCTCTGTCAACGGGCCGCCTTGCCATCGAGGGGACCTTCATCAAATGGTCGATGATTCTGATTTCAGCGATCGCGCTACCCCACACCATTTTAATTTACCTCAGTCGAAAACGCGGACTTCTGTAAGCACCTATTTGTCGAATCTGTTTGTCGAATCTGTTTGTCGAATCTGTTGGCACTTTTGGTGCTAATTTCAGGCTGAAGTGGCGGCTGCCGTGAGGTCTCCGAACATGTTAGTGTCACGACGCTTTCACTTCTCACGTTTCGGAGGTCGGGTCATGAACTCGAGATTAGCTTTTGCCGCGAACTTCATGTCGATTACACTTAGTCTTTTGGCGTCTCCTTCGTTGTCGCAGGCCGATGTTCGATGCGAGTGGCTGTTCGCTTCGTCAGCCCCGCGCCAAATTAATGACTACAGGCCCAGCAACGCTGTGGTGCCCGCTGATGCCCAAGGCGCAAAGACCAAGATTTGGCTACAAAACTCGTTCTGGGATATTGTCCGGCACTTTCCGTTTTCAAACCGCTGGCACTCGTCAAAGTTTCTTCAGCTTGATCGCGCCCTGCGAGATTCGAACTTTCATCCCGAACCCGTTTTCGTTCGTGAACATTCGCCAGGCATTTACGAGGTGCGAGTTCGTTATGTCTCGCCAAACCCGACAAACTCTGCGCAACGCATGGTGGTCGAAGCTTCCATCTTTTACATGAAGGCCCGAGGCATGGAACCCGACGGCGCACCACCGAGGCTCCTTGAGCAAAACTCGACATTCAAAGTGGTTGGGCTCACGAGCTCGACGACTGATTTCGCCAGTCGCGACCGCACCAGACAGACGAATCGAACCGACTTTAACCAAAGATTCTTCGACCTGGGCCGTCGGTTTGATCCGCAAAGCCGCCACGCCTGGACCGATCACATGCGCAAGGTCTTGCACGATGTCTTGGTGCCTCTCGCACTAAATGAACGAAGCATAGCGGAGGTCGGTATTGGCTTTGAACCGGAGTCGGTTCTCGCTGGCCGAGGCTACATGAACGGAACGCCAAGATTAACAATCACTCGAAATCCAAATCTGCGCTCGACAAGTGACATCACCGACGCGCTACTTCCGGTGAATGCGGTTCGTCCAACCGAACTCGACGGCGTCATGCCCGTGGTCGGACATTTAGA
>JALHOI010000122.1 GCA_022843085.1 Pseudobdellovibrionaceae bacterium | reverse complement strand
CCGTCGCAGGCATCGCAGACGAGTGCGACGTCATCCATGAACATCATATCGACAACTTCAACGCCCAGGCCCTTACAAACCGGGCACCGACCGCCGTCGACGTTGAGGCTGAAAGTGCCGGCTGTGTAGCCTCGCAGTTTTGATTCAGGTAAAGCCGCCATCAGCGTTCGAATGGCGTCGAATATTTTCAAATACGTCACAGGGTTCGAGCGCGCTGTTTTTCCAATAGGGGATTGGTCGATGAAAAGAACGCCCTTCAAGTGTTCGAGGCCCTTGATGTCGTCGAAGGCCTGGCCCAAAAGATACTCGACGCGCAAGTGCTGCGCGACAATCGGGTACAATGTTTGTGAGACCAGCGTTGATTTGCCGCTGCCGCTGACGCCGGTCACAGTCACCAGGCGATTAAGTGGAAACTTCACATTCACGTTCTTCAAATTGTTGCCGCGCGCACCTTTTATCTCGATCGCAAAGCGATGCTCCTCGATTGCAGTTTTTCGAGTTCGCAAATCAAGCTTCTTCAACGGGCTGTCGTCGCGCAGATAGGGTGCGGTGATCGAACCTTTGGCCGAATAAAAATCTCTGGTCGGCCCCGAGTAAATGACGTGTCCGCCAAGATGCCCCGAGCCAGGCCCCATCTCGATGATGTTCGTCGAGTTCGCAATAACATCGTGATCGTGCTCGACAATGACCAAGGTGTTTCCAAGATCGTTCAATTGCTTAAGAATTCCGATCAAGCGATCGTTATCGCGTGGGTGTAGCCCCACAGTCGGCTCGTCAAGTACATACAAAGTTTGTGAAAGGCCCATACCCAGCTGTTTTGCCAGGTTCAGTCTTTGGTATTCGCCGCCCGACAACGTTCGAGTTGCACGGTCGAGCGTCAGGTATTCGACTCCGACATCGTTCAAAAATTTCAGTCGCGATCGCAGCTGGCGAAAGACTTCGCCCGCGATTTCATCTTGCATCGGCGTGAGGGTGAGCCCGCCTATAAACTTGTAAAGCGCGCCGATCGTCATGCCCGATAGCTTCGCGATCGGTTCACCTCCGACGAGAAACAGCTGGGTCTCGGGCTTTAGGCGCGAACCTTTGCAGACCGTGCAAGGTTGCGGTGATTTGAAGCGCGACAAGAACACGCGCACGTGCATCTTGTACTTTTTAGTTTCGAGGTATTCAAAGAAGCCGACGACTCCGTAAAACTTCTCGTCGCCGTTCCAGACTTTCTCTTTCTGAACTTGCGGCAGCCGACTCCACGGCGTTTTAAGATCAATGCCTGATTTTTTACAGTAAGCGAGCAACTGTTTTTTGTCGTAAGCCGACGACGGCATCGCAAATGGAGCGATGGCACCCTCGCTGATTGACAGCGCCGGATTGGGTACAATCTTGGCTTCATCAAGCAGCAACGTGTTGCCGAATCCATTGCAGGTCGGACACGCACCAATCGGCGAATTGAACGAGAATAGCGCCGCCGACGGATTCGGAAAAGTGAATCCGCATTGCGTGCACGATCTGTCTTCGCTGAAAGAAAGTTTTTTTCCGTCCGTCGTGATCATGACTGCACGACCAGCATCAAGCCCGAAGTTAAATTTTAAAGTAGCTGAATAGGCCTGGGCGATCGAGTCGCCAATTCGACCTTCATCTTCAGCTTTGAAGCCGACCCGGTCGATGACAATATAGAAATCCGACAACGGTAGAACTTTACTCGTATCGGTGGGCTTAACCTCGTAAATCGTGCCAACGTTTTTGATCGATTCTAGAGGCCGACAAGTTGGAAGACCAATAGACGCGGTTGCGTTGAGAACCGAAAGACTTTCGTTCGCCTCATCGCCGGCGGCTGGTCCTGCGTCGTCGTCATCACGGTCAATCGCCGCGCGTTTCGAAGTTTTTTTGACGCCTTTGGTTTCTGCCTTTGTCTTACTCTTCGACGCGATCGCTTTTGCGCTCGGCATACGAGCCCCGTGCGGAACCAAAATTCGCAAAAACCCGTCTTGCATCATCAGCTTCAGTAAGGTGTCGGCTGGCAAGCGCTGGGCGCCGCCGGGAGTCGTCGAAGTTTCGAAAACCGGCGACAGGATATAGCCCCGCTGACCTTCAAGCTGGTGAATTGTTTTGCGGGTGGCATCGGTCGGCGAATCTTTGTCGATCGTGAATTTATAAGTCGGGCAGGTGGGCGCGCCGATTTTTTCAAACAGCAAGCGCAGGTAGTCGACGATTTCGGTCGAAGTGCCAACGGTCGAGCGCGAGGTCTTGACAGAGTTTTTCTGCTCAATGGCAATCGCGGGCGGAATATTAGAAATACCTTCAAGCTCGGGCTTCGGGGCCTTACCTAAAAACTGTCGCGCATAGCTTGAAAGCGATTCGATGTAGCGCCGTTGGCCTTCGGCGTAAAGAGTCTGAAATGCGAGCGATGATTTTCCAGAACCGCTTGGGCCGCAGACAACAGTGAACGAATTGAGGGGGATTTCGACCTCAATATTCTTCAAATTGTTTTGTGTTACGCCCCAGAGATGAATACTGCGCCCACGGGTCATTCAGCCATGTCCTCTTTGTAGAAATCGGTATCGTCGCGAGTGGCCGGTGCGCCACTGAGTTCACGAGGTTCAGTACCACGGACGAAGGCCTGATTCACAACAGACTTACTTGCTGACGACGCGAGTTTACCGGTTTGCGAATCGATATTCGCGTAGACAATTCCCTGGGGTACGGCGAACGGCTGTGGAGATGAATCTCCGTGAGCCATTTTCATGTATTCGAGCCAAATTGGAAGTGCGGTGCGGCCTCCGACTTCGCCAGCTCCAATCGACCTTTCCTCGTCGAATCCGACCCAAACGCCAGTCGCCAACTGCGCCGTGTAACCGACAAACCAACCGTCGAAGTAACCGTTCGAGGTTCCGGTTTTTCCAGCGACCGGTCGACCCAACGCGCGAGCAGCACCACCAGTGCCTTGCGAGTCCGTGATTGTCGCCGCCAGCAGCGACGTGACGACATACGCGGTTTGCGGCTGCATCAACTGGTCGGGATCATCGAAGTAAATCAGCGGAGTTTTTCGCTTCGACGGGTCATCGGCCAGCACCGAATCCGCGTTTGCCGAATCTGGTGTTGCATCATTTGCAGCGTCATTTGTAGCCGCGGGCGCAGGTTCGGCGCGCGGAGCTTCGTCGGCTTCTTGGCGTGTCTTGAGGTAGGTGACTCGCTTTTCTTCGTACTCGGCATCAATCGGACCGAGTTCCTTTTCAAAGAACGCGTCGAGAGTCAGATCAGAAAGTAAAACTTTGCCGTCTCGGTCGAGCACCTTGTTGACAATCACCGGTCGCATGCGTTTTCCGAGGCGACCGAATTCGCCGAAAGTTCGGGTCATCTCGTACAGCGTGATGGAGCTTGACCCCAAACCGAGCGAAAGATCGGCATTCAACGGCGAAAAAATTCCCAGTCGCCGTGCATAGTCAATAACCCACTGCACGCCAATCGTTTCGAGAATCTTGACGGTCGGAATGTTCAACGACCGCACCAGTGCGTTTCGAAACAAAATATCACCGGCGAATTTTTCGCCATGATTGTGCGGCTTCCATTTTTTTATATCGGTGTCTTGACCTTCGACGTTCGAAGCTTCGCCTTCGTAGACGATCGGGGCATCTTGAATCGCCGTGGCCGCGTTGTACCCCTTATCAAGGGCCGCCGCATAGACAATCGATTTAAAACTCGAACCCGGTTGGCGTTTCGCTTGAAGCGCGCGATTGAATTCGGACTTCTTAAAATCGTATCCGCCCACCATCGCGACGGTCTCGCCAGACTTCAGATCAAACGAGATCAGCGAACCTTGGACAATTGGTTCTTGCTCAAGCGCGACCTGCGCAAACTGCGTGAAGTCAGGGGCCACAAACTTCGGATTCGACTTTTTCATCGCCGCAATTTTGGTCGAAAGTTCTTTGTCTCGTGCCGACACAAATCGATCAGCCATAATGCGGGCGAGAATCACGTCACCGGCCTTCAGCGTTTTTGAAACCTTCGTCAGTTTCGGCGCGCGTTCTGCGTTCACCGCGGCGTCAGGTTTTCGGGCCCAATCCATATCTGCAAGATCCAGCAGCGCTTCAGTTTCGGCGAAGCGAACATGAACAAGACCGAGGTCATCATCCGTCTTTAGAACCAGCGCTTCGACGATCTTGCCGACCGGCGCATAGGTCGGCAAATTAGCGATGACGCGCCCAGTGGCGTCGACTTTGCGGTACAAAGTCGCCGCTTCGACGGGCTTCTCTTTTTTGACAAGACCTTCTGAGGTGATCACGCGAATCGGCGCGACCTCCTGAAGAAGCGTGTCGCGAACCGTGTTGTAAAACTTCACTTGGTCTTCTGAACCTTCGATGCGGCGAAGTGGACCGCGGTAGCCCTGGCGCTTGTCGACCTCGCGAAGCCCGACGCGCACCTGTTCTTGCGCCGCCTCTTGCTGTTTAAAGTCGATGGTCGTGTAGACCCGAATACCTTCATCCAGAACTGTATTTTCACCAAGCTTCGCGACCAGCATCTGGCGAATGGTTTCAACCGCGAATGGCGCGGCATCGCGATATTCTCTTGTGAGGTAAACCGTGACAGGTTCTTCGTAAGCTTTGTCGGCATCCGCTTGAGAAATTTTGCCGGTTGCGACCAAGGCGTTCAGAACTTCGCGCTGCCGGCCTTTCGCAAGTTTTGGATTTTCGATCGGAGAATACGCGCTAGGCCGTTGCGGCAGACCCGCAATGATGGCCATCTCTGCGAGCGTGATTTTATCAAGCGGCTTTCTAAAATAGGTTTCGGCGGCGGCTGCTACCCCGTGAGCACCCGAGCCAAAATAAATCTGATTGAGATAGAGGTACAGAATATCGTCTTTCGACAAGTTCTCTTCGAGTTTTTTAGCGAGCAGCGCTTCGCGAATTTTTCGGGTGTAGGTCTTTTCAGGTGATAAGAAAAGCTGTTTTGCTAGCTGCTGCGTGATGGTCGAGGCGCCGCGCATCCCACCCGAAACCACGTTAGTGGCCAGCGCACGTAAAATGGCCATGTAGTTGATTCCGCTATGTTCATAGAACTGGCGGTCTTCGATCGCAATGAACGCATCGATCAGCATCTTTGGAATTTTATCGATCGGCGCCAGTTTGCGAACTTGACGGTTATAGTCGCCAATTTTTTCACCGCCGCGGGCGTAGACGTCGCTCACCAAGAGCGGTTTGTAGTCGCTGACCTTAATAATTTGTGGAAGCGAACTCGTGATTGTAGCCAATGTCGCCGCTGCCGCAACCACACAAACCAGACCGACAACAAGAATCAAAGCAATGATCTTTTTCATAGAGCCAGCATCGTATCGCAAAGCTCCACGTACCCTCAACTTACGAAAAAAAAGCGCGCCGTGTCAGGCGCGCCTCATTCGAGTTTGGTCGTGACCGAACGCCTTGGCCTACTGCCGCGATTCTCGGATTTCGTAAGCCGGTCTCGAGTTTCTGTTTTTTGCACCCCAGGTCTTGAAGCCTGCGCATGCCGACGGTGCTTCGCCGCACAGAGGCCGCGACTCGAAGGCTTTACAAGCTGATTTTAGGTCTTCGACGTTACTCCGTGCCGACGCGAAACCTTTGTCTTTCTCAGCCAACACCGTACTCGACTTTTGTGCATTGCGACCAGCGCAAGACAGACGGTTTACAGCCAGGGCCGCCTCTTGTTGTGTCTGCATGAGCTCTTGGTTGGCCGCTTGGATGCGAGTTTGCATCGAGGCCTCTGCCATTCTGTTATTGTTCGCCATCTCGGCAATTCGAGCCGCATTCTGCTGATCGACAAGCGCTTTTTCTTCGTTCATTTGCGTGAACTGCTTTTGAATCTCATCGACCGCCTTCGATTTCTGGTTGGTCGAGTCTTCTTCCATCTGCTGTAGTTTTGCCATCATCTGCGTGCGCTGTTTTTCAATCATCGCCGATTTTTCAGCCATCATTTTGTCGGCGGTGTCTTTGGCTCTCTTTGCAGTTGCGATTCGATTCTTACCGCCAACGCCGTCGGCCGAACTCCCACTTTCACACTGCGTGTAGAATTTTTGAAAATCGATCTGCTGTTGTTGGGCGATTGCCATTTTCGAACGCTTTGATGCTCCCGATACTGACGTGCCACGATTCTTTCGCCCCTTTTTCTCAGAAGCCGCGCGAACTTTTTCGGCCTCTTGATATTGCTTTTCGGCCGACTGGCGACACATCAGACGCAAATCATCTTCAGCTTGCGCGACCATGTCCGCAGCGGCACGCGCGTCGGCACGCATCTTCACGTACTCGACCTCCATTTGGGTCGCCGCAGCCTGGGCGTCATCAAAAGCTTTTTGCTGACTCGCCGAAATGCCTTCTAGCATCTGCTGCATTTTTTCCATCAGTGAATCTTGCTTGCGACGAAATTCAAGGGCTGCATTTTCTTGCTGTTCGCGCAATTCGCGCTGCTGCGTTGCCAGATCTTTCTTGTTCTTGCGATCGTCTTCCATCAGTTCATCAAGGTCGCGCTTCGCAGCTTTGCGGTCACGTTCGGCATCTTGTTTGTCAGCCTTATAGTCAGCTCCGATGTTGAAAGAAGGAAGCGACGGGCAGCTATTCGCCAAAATCTTGCTGCAGTATTCCGCCCCTTCCGTCTCTTCATTATACTCGGCGACCTTTGCGTCCGCTTCTTCGCAATAAGAGACTTTTTCGACGCACTTGCCATAATCGCCAATGCCGACTTGCTGGCAGCTTTCGCGAGCACGATCGTTAATCTTATCGAAACTCGAACTTAGTTTTTCGCACTGGCCAACCGCGGGTGCTGTTATTCGATTGAATGCCATATAGTCTGCGCATTCAGACGAATTCCGCTTTTCGCCCCCGCAAACTTCTACGAACTTTTTGTATTCAGCCTCTTTTCGTGCGGCTTTTTTTTGTTCGTTTTCTTCCTCTTGCTCCGGCGTCCAAACTCTGAAACCGTTGTTGACGGCGCCAGGAGCCGCTACTGCGCCCGGAGCTGGAGCCGCACCTGGATTTCCGAACGAGAGCCCAGGCAGGGCAATCATCAGAAACAAAGCCCCTCGAATCGCAGCGTCGCGCGCGATAAAAGTTCCGTTCACGGAATCGACGGTCTCTCGAACAGCTGTCGCAATGTTCGACAGAATTTGTTTTGGTGAGAAACGATTCATGCGACGTGGCTCCCTTTTGCGTGGCTTAAAACGATGTTCGAATAGAGTAGCAGCAAGGCCGGTGCCGTTTTACGGCTTTCACCCGCATCGATAAATCTCGACCAAGATCGCGTCTCACTTCGAGACAGACCACTTTAAAGCATCAAATTGAGCGTGTTTCGAAGGCTCTCTCAAACTCGAATCACTTCTAAGTGGTCAGCCAAATGGCCAGTGAAGTCGTCAGCCCTCGCTTGCGCCCGACCGATCCGAAGCTCGCGCGTCGGCCACCTCGGCGCCGCCAGCAGAAGACGACCACTTAGAAGAAGGCGATCGCTTAACAGGAGACGACCACTTATATGTGATTCGACTTTCGAGGAGGCCTGGAAACCACCTTTTCGCAACACTTGTAAGTGGTCGGCGCCGCCGCTGTCGTTGAGCCGTCTGTTGAATGGGCTGAAGAGTCGGGTTCGAAGAGGATGGAGACGTCGAACTTCGGGAAGATCTTTTTAACGCGCGCGACGGTTTCGAGTGTTGGATTGGCGCGCTTTGGATCTTCAAGCCGCTGGTAGGCCGAGAGCTGCATGCCGAGTCGTCTCGCGACTTGCCGTTGAAACAAGATGCGGTTGGTTCGCAATTCGCGAAGTGACAAGGCGAATGCAGCGCCCGGCCGGATCGCGACAGTGAAAATCGGCAGCGCGTTTCCCAAGGGTGCGTCGTCCGCAGCCGCGCGAGGGGAGCGGAAGATGCAGGTGCTGGGAGGAACCGACAGGTCTTTGTGGAGTACTTCGGCGGCATGAACCCTAAGCTGCCCGAGCGTTGGTGCGACGGCCTGGCAGGAAAAAAAATCGAGGCAGCGAGCGACGTGAGTACCATCAGCTTCGATCGTGTAGCGAAAGCGAAATTTCATGAGCGACTCGAGAGCAACGCGCGTGCGTGAAGAGACGTGTCTCGAATTGAGGCGCCGACGTGGCTTGCGGCGAGCGGCGGACAAAAAAAAGGTTCGTTGGCGCTCAACAGACAAAGAGACCAGGTTATTTAAGGTGGGCGACCATTTAGCGACTTCAGGCTTCTCGGATCCCGGAGGCCGAGCTTGCACACCATCACCAGGGACAGTCCCCTAATTAAAAACTTGTAGGTCTCTTTCGTCTGGAGGCAATGCCAACA
>JALHOI010000121.1 GCA_022843085.1 Pseudobdellovibrionaceae bacterium | reverse complement strand
AATTCGTTGCTCGCTGTCTCGCGCGCTTATTGTCTTAAGGCGTTCGCCTTTTTCGCCATTTTTGCGGCAATGAATTTAGTCGGGCCGGTTTTGGTCAATCGGTTCATCACGGTGCTGAGTCAAGGACTGACCACCGGTGACGGCTTTTTATGGGCTGTTATCTATGGAGTTGGCGTGGGCGCAGCCGGTATTGTCGGCGGTGTTTCTGTTCAGCACTATTTCGAGCGCAATTTGGGTTGGCAACAAATGATCGTCAACATCATCAATCGCCGGGTGTTTCGGCACGCGCTTGCGTTACGTAAGGACGTGCGAGAAGCCACGCCGGTCGGTGACATCGTCAATCACATGAGTTCAGACTCCGATTCCGTAGCTGAAGCCGGGGCTGCCGTTGCCGACATGATCTACAACGCGATCATGATCGTCGGGACTGTCGGTCTACTCTTTTATTATCTCGGCAGTACGGCATGGGTCGCGGTGATCTTGCTTGCCGTCCTTGCGCCGATCACCAAACGCGTTAGTCGCGATTTCTCGAAGTTCGATGAAGAACTGATGAGGTGGCGCGACCAACGAGTCACGTTGATGTCGCAGATCTTGTCAGCAATTCGACTGGTGAAATATTTTGGCTGGGAAAAGAGCGTGGCCGGTGAAGTCGAAGTGGTGCGCGAACGCGAACTGAGCTCGCGCAAGCGAATTGCCCGAGCCGAGTTGGTTACGACTCTTCTCTATGTCGCGGTTGGAACATTCGTGCTGTTTGCGGTTCTGGGGGTTCATGTCTACCGTGGCGGGACGCTTGACGCCGCTTTGGTCTTCACTTGCGTGGCTCTTTTTGGCCTCCTCGAAGATCCGTTCGCGCAATTCTCACGCGTACTTGGCATTTTCATTGCCGCCAAAGTCGGTGGCGATCGAATCACCGCGTTTCTTAAGCTCGAAACAATTGCGCGCTATCCAAGTTCAAGTGGCAATGCCCCAGTCGGGATTCGTTATCGCGACATGACGGTCCCGCCGGGCACGTCGCTCGCTGTTGTTGGCGGTGTCGGCAGCGGCAAGTCGACATTTTTGCAAGCCTTAATGGGCGAGGTTTCGGGGCCGTTCTCTGGGCTCACGTTCATGAATGAAAAAGGAGAGCCCTTAGCGAACTGCCGAATGAGTTTCGTTTCGCAAGAAGCATTCATCATCAATGGGACATTGCGGGAAAATTTGACGTTTGGACGCAGCGACCTTTCGGACGATGAAATTAAAGAAGCGCTGAGGGTCTCATGTATGACCGACGACGTCAGTCGTATGCCGGGCGGTATCGCGACCGAAATCGGCGAGAAGGGAATCAACCTCTCGGGTGGCCAGCGGCAGCGCCTCAGTCTTGCGCGCGCCGTTTTGCATCGTCCACAACTGGTCCTATTGGACGACCCGCTTTCGGCCGTCGATGCCAGAACCGAAGCGTTTTTAGTGCGCGAACTTTTGTTTGGCGAGTGGCGGTCGAAGTCGGTCGTCATGGTCACGCATCGACTCAGTCATCTTGAAGAGTTTGATCAAATCGCGTTCTTGAAAGATGGGGAACTGAAAGCTTTCGGTCGCTTTGCGGACTTACATGCGAAGTCGGCCGAGTTTCGTTCGTACATCGACGAGTACGCACGTTCTCACGGCCCGAACGACGCTGATGGAAAAGTCGACGAAACGATTTCGGTCGCGAGCGGCGAAGCCTTGCGTGTCACCGACGATGAGGATCGCCATCTGGGTGCGGTGGGTGGCGGAATGTACTGGCAGTATGTGAAGTCGCTTGGCGGTGAAAGCAAAGCCTTGCGCCCGATAGTTTTGCTGACGCTGTTTGTCGCGGCCATTAGTCTTGCGGCCCTTCCGCTTCTACAGAGGTCGTGGCTTGCAATCGTTTCGAACGCTCAGAACGGATCCAGCACTGGAATCTTACACTCTTGGGCTGAGAGTCCGAGTTGGGCGATCGGCATCTACGGAATCATCGGACTCGTTGTCATGACGGGAACTTTGTTGGCTGATTTGTTTTGGCTCAGACAGGGTTTGGCGTCGGGTCGCCTGATTCATGAAAAGATGCTGCGTGCGGTACTCGGCACTCGAATTCGATTTTTCGATTCGACTCCGGTTGGTCGCGCGCTACAAAGATTTTCGCGCGATTTAGAGGCGATAGACATTCACTTGCGGTGGTCATTTGAACACTCGCTCAAGTGTCTCATGCACGTTGCCGTGACCCTAATTTTGATCGTTTCCGTTTTGCCGATTGTCTTGTTCATGATCGTGCCGGTTTTCTTCGTCTATTATCAGATGCAGAAAATCTATCGCACCAGCGCGCGCGAAGTGAAACGGCTCGATTCGATCGCGCGCTCGCCCCGATACGCGCACTTTAAAGAGACACTTCAGGGCTTGGTGGTGATCCGGGCCTACGGCAAAACCGATTGGTTTTTAACTGAGTTTTATCGGCGTCTTCGCAAGAGTCAGCGCATGTTTTACGGACACTACATGATCAATCGCTGGTTTTCGTCGCGTATTCCCGTGGTCGGCGGTCTTGTCTCGATTGCAACGGCTCTTGGTATCGTCTGGGCTGTACGTGCGAACCAAATCACGCCTGGAGTTGCGGGTTTACTTACGACGTATTCGTTAAGTTTCTGGGGCGTTCTCAACTGGGGCATTCGCGTATGGGCCGAAGTCGAAGCGCGCATGACGAGTATGGAACGAGTAACCCACTTTGCGAATCTACCTCAAGAATTGCAAACGGTATCAAA
Organism: Pseudobdellovibrionaceae bacterium; assembly: GCA_022843085.1. Classification (GTDB taxonomy): domain Bacteria; phylum Bdellovibrionota; class Bdellovibrionia; order Bdellovibrionales; family JAMPXM01. The sequence continues at coordinate 5,562 of JALHOI010000121.1, read as the reverse complement.
ACTGCCGGGCGGAACTTTGTTCGAGCTACCAGACATTTGGCCGACACACGGTGCCGTCACTTTTAGAAACGTTAAAGCGCGGTACGCTGAGCACATGCCGCTGATACTCAAGGGATTAAGTTTTCATGTTGATGGCGGCCGTCGAGTGGGAATCGTCGGGCGAACGGGATCGGGCAAGAGCACGCTCTTTCAGGCGCTGTACCGATTTATCGATATCGAATCCGGTTCGATACTGATCGACGGTGTCGACATCGCAAATATTCCGCTCGTTCGTTTGCGGCGAGCGCTGGCGATTATTCCGCAAGATCCGACGCTCTTCATGGGAACACTGCGCTCGAATCTCGATCGTTACAACGAGCACACGGATTCCGCTTTGTGGTCGGTGCTCGACCGCACAAGTCTTGGCGAATTCGTTCGCGAGTTGCCGAAGGGGTTAAATACCGAGCTTGTCGAGAACGGCGTGAATCTTTCGCAAGGACAGCGGCAATTACTTTGTTTAGGTAGGGCTTTGCTTATGAACGCAAAAGTTATTTTGCTCGATGAAGCTACGGCGAGTATCGATGTCAAAACCGATGCGGTGGTACAGCGAGTTCTGCGCGAGTCGTGCCAGGGAGTCACGATGCTCATTATTGCCCATCGCCTCGGGACGACGCGCGATTGTGACGCTGTCATCGAAATCGCCGCCGGCGAGCTTGTCGGCGAACTCGATCCGCGCGACCTGACTTCAATACCGACAAGCGAAATTTGCGCTACCGTTGAGAGATGCCCCGTCTAATTGACCGAAACACTCTTTGTTGGGAAGGCCAGGGACAGGGCCAGAAAGATTGGGTTCAATGAATGAGAAGTTGAACCTCGTCGCGGTATCTTGGACGAGTAATGAACTTATTCGCACTGAATCAATTCCTTGCGACCTGCTGTGAATCAGAGGATGTTCCTCTAACAAATTTCAAGGAGAAATGTTTGCTTGAGGGATGCTGTCACTGCGGAAATGTGAAATGGACGTATGATCTACCTCTTGAGAGCGTGACGGCCTGCAATTGCACGTTGTGCAGCCGTTACGGAGCCCTTTGGGCTTATGGTTATTTGGAAGATGGAATTTCTGTTTTCGGCACAACAAAAGCTTATCAGCGTGATCGGAAACTCAATGGATACCACTTCTGCGTAGAATGCGGCTGCATCGCCTACTACCTTTCGAATCACCGGGATGATAGCGGTCTCTTGAGAATCGCAGTCAACCTCAGGTTGGTCACGGATCCAGCTCAGATTAGCTTCCTTCCAATTGATCACTTTGATGGGCGGGATAAATTCGAGGATCTTCCAAGAGACGGGCGCCAAGTTAAAGACCTTTGGTTTTAGATCTCTCATAACTCGAAACGGAATCGGTTTTTGTGAGCCGTCATCCTGTAAAGGATCTAAACCTGGCAACGAAAAATACGTTGTAGGAAGCTCATTCACCTGTAACTCTCAGCCCTCAAAGAATCGATGAGATGCGAGGTCAACGGTTGAGCAATCGTTGACCGATTGTATCGTCATTCAGCTTCTGGCCATCTTGCCCGACAGTCCGCGGCCCCCTCCCCGCCATGCATCGAGCCGCTATCCTTTGGTCGAGGCAGAGCCGGCTATGCGTCGTCTCAATTTAAGATGCCACATTGAAAATCCGAAAGTTCGATATGGTTTTGACTGCGCTGTCGAAAAGGCGGCCATTAATCGCTATTGCTCTTTCACTCGGGGTGCTTCTCTTCACCTTGAGTTCGTATTCGTCGCTCGAAAACGACTCAGCTGAACCGGCGGAACGGCAAGCGCAGAGAGTAACGCTCGAGATGCTCGACCGGACACTCGTCAAAGCAAACGGGCTTGACGAGTTTCTCGCAAATGAAACGATTCAAACCGAGTATTTTACTCTGCTCAAACAGTATTTTCAATTTGGTGACGACGAGTTCGATAAGCCCACTCAAGAAGTCTTTCTCAATCAGCTAAAGCTTGCGGCAGACAACGTCACCGGGTTCAAAGAGCGCATTTGGCAAACTACAGGAACTGGAAGCGCACACAAAATTCATGTCGACGACAACGCATTTCAAGCAGAAAATTACACCGCATTTCTCGATCAATGGTCGAAGAAATTAGAAATGAGCGCGAGCGCACATCCCTCTCTCGACTCAGCTCGTGCCAAAGCCGCGATCATGAACGCCGAACGAAGATTGACAGAAACAATTGACGCCGCAGCCTCAGGCCCAAGAAAAGCTCGGGACGCGGCCCAAGGGACCGCGTTCCGTGTACTGCGCGAAGACAAAATCGCTCGTGCCGCAGTTGCCCAAACCGCACTCGAAATCTTGAAAGCCAGTGGCGGATTAGATCAGTTGCGCGCCTGCCAAGTTCCGACTTGCGCAAAATTTGTGCTCGAAAATACGCGAGATCAAATCAGAGCAAAGATTGGCGACAGCAGCGCTGTTGAGGCGCTCGTTGATCAACTTCAACTTAAGGCCGACAAGTTCGCAAGTCGTACGAACGCGGTCGTCAACCTCCGAAAGCTCGCTGTAGCGACTCTTACAGGCAGAGATCTCGTCAACGGAACTTACGAATTTAATCCGGCACCTCGCCGGTTTCACACGATTTTCAAAGGCATTAAGGCAAAAGAATGTGTCGGGGGATGCAGCAAGAATTTGGCAAGTCTGACTCCCGAGCGCTGGGCCACGGCGTTACTTGATGACGCGGAATTTTATTTCATCGAATCAGGGGGAGCCTACGCCGGTTCTGTACAGCTTGTGCCGATCAAGCGCTCAGCTGACGGAAAGATTTTTGCGTCCGTTGACACGACGTCTTACCTTTTCTCGAACGAAGTCGTAACGAAACTCAAAAATGGTACGCCAGCAGGTGAAACCTTCTTCCAATCGTGGCTCAAAGAGTACCACAAACACAAACCTAAATCCTGGCAGGGAGTCATCTCGGGACAAAGTTTTGGTGCGGATAATTTCGGCTCACCATCTGTGTACCGGGGTTCCTCGAGTTACATATTCGGTAGCGACGTTGGAACCGCCGATGAATTTGCGTTTCTCGACAACACGTTTGCATCGGAACTGAACGGCTTAGTCCCACGCAACACTTGGCAACAGCGTCGATACGGCGGCCAAATGATTTTCGATGCATCAATAAAAAATTCTGGAACTTTACGCGAATTGAACGTCCTAGCACCAACCGACGCGGTGTTCGATGTCCGAAAACTGAAAGAAGATTTGGGTCTTGCGGGCGAAAAGAAATACCTCGATACACTCTTACGATACTTTGTGCTTCTACCTAGAAATGCAGAGCTAGATGCATTTATCGATACCGAAATGAAAGGACTGTCGAAAGAATCTTCGCGAACTTTCTTTCGCGAACTTGCGATTGCAATGTCAAAAGGTCAAACGCCGCGAGCGGTATCACGCCTCAGCGCAGGTCACCTAACCTTTGAGCGTTTTGCTATGATGTCGAAGCACGCGAAGGAATTTGCGAAAGAACAGAAAAACGACGATCTCTTTGGGCAATTCACCCTCAACGCCCGGACACCGGTTGCCAATCTGGATCTCAGTTGGGAAAACGTAAAAAGGTTGCCAGCCCTTGGCGTCGAAGAAGATACGATGCTGGCGATTCGCCGAAGTTTTTTGCGCACGAAAACAAGTAGCCTCGTCGATATTCAACAATACATCGAGCCGATCTCTTCGTCTGAAGCAGAGGAGACAAATCTCAATACTCTGCGTGTTGAATTTAGGGAAAAGGCGCGCGCGGCAATACACGCGACGTTTGGTACAGACTTCGACACCATTAGAGTGAGAGAGAAAATTCGAAAACGGTATCCAATTGGTGTGTTGAATATGTTCACCGACAGCTTTGCCAAAGAAATTGCAGAGCAAGCCGCATTTGGTGCGGAGCTCTCTCCATTCATGCGATTTACGACCAGCGCCGACGCGATGTTGAGATTTCATCAGCGCAAGTTCGAGCTCGCGAAGACAGCCGAAGAGTTGATCGATGCTCGCCGAATATATGTCCAAGATCCAACAAGCGGCTATCTCGATTCCGTGGATATAATGGCATCGACCCAGTTGAGTCGCTTTTTTGACTCATCTCCGGATCGGCGGGCCATCGCGACCTTGCTGTCGACGCCTGTATCTCAAGCGTTTGCACAAAATGTCCTTGAACAAGCATTCTCGCGAGGAATCATTCGAAATTATAACGATCTCGCATTTATTGCGAAGCTCTCGAAGTTCACCGAGCGAACCAGCTCGCAGGGAGCCTTTAAAGGTTTTCTTGCCATTCATCCCTCAATCTTTTTGACCGAACAAAACCTAGACGAGGTGCTTAGTATTGCAGGTGACTACGGCGACGATGTGCAAATTCGAACGAACTTCATCGCGGGCCGACGAGACAAGCTCCCTCTCTCTTCTATTTTGACTGTTCTCGATTATGGGCAGTTTAAAGAAGATTCCGCCTGGACGGCAGGAATCAACAAGCTCTACGGTGAACTCACTCGGCGATTCTTTGAGAGACAACCAACGAAAGATCAAATCAAACAACTTCTAAGCCAAGCGCGAACTGTCGAGCAGTCTGTTTTCCTGCGCGATCATGCTTTGCAATTCGCGACCACAACAGACCAATATTTCACGGCACTGGACGTGGCTCAAACGATCGACAAACCATCCGACAAAATTTTAGCCGAGACGGCCAAGCTCGCATTGAAATATGCCAAAAACTTCTCCAAAGTCGCAGAAACTCCCGCACAAATCCAAGCCTTGGTTAAACTCGTCGATGAACAGACCGAAAAACAAATTCTCGCGATCGCACTTGAAACAAATCCCAATCTTTTTAGCCTCGATCATTTCAACTGTTCACACATGTTTGGCAGATTAGTTCTGCAATAGCAGCTATTTTTTCTCGCGGCTCATATAGACGAAGGCGTGAACAGAGCCTCGCATCTCGGTACTTCAACTTGGCGACGCAAACTCGCTTTAGCTCGATCGCGTTCTGCCAAGTATTCAGAGCCGAATCGCTCCTTGTACCACGCACTCAGCACGCGCAGGCGATGCCGGCGATCGTCCACATTGACAGAGCTCTTCGATTTGAGCGGCTCGGTCACCCCAGGTGCGCGCACGAAAACCAAACGATCGATCAAGCCTTGAACCAACTTGGTTTTCTGATCAATCGTCTGTAGCGAATCTGTCGACAACTCTCCCAGTCGGTACAGCGCCAGGATCGTCACGACGTCAGCGAGGCCTATGTAAGGTAGCGTCGTCAAGTGCCGAACGGCGGCTTGGGCAGGGACGCTCGAGTCCGCCTCGAGACGCGCGAGATCCGCCAGGATTTGATTCGTAGCCAGATGAGGCCAGAAATCGGCGAGCGTTTGAATCCCAAGTTTCGCCAAAAATTCGGCGTCGTACCAAGCCCGACCTTTCATTGAAAGTATGTCCGACGACTCGATCGGCGACGTCAACATTGCGAAAAGCGATCCTTCTTTCTGCTGCATATAAACAAGCAAACCCTTTGCTGAAGCATGCAAGGCCGGGTTCGCCAGATCGCCGAGCTTGGTAAGAT
>JALHOI010000120.1 GCA_022843085.1 Pseudobdellovibrionaceae bacterium | reverse complement strand
GAGAAGCCGCTTGGTCTTTGCGTCGAGGTCGAACTCAATGCGTGACGCGAATAAATTAAAGAACCAGTTATCGAGAGCCACTTTGATTGTGTGCTTAGAAACGTCGGTCTTCACAAGCTGCGCGTGAAACGAAAAGTCGTCGAGAAGCGCAGGCACCACAAACTTCGTGTAGATCTTCTGGCCCTGTAAAATTTTATCAAGATTTGAAAGAATCCAAAAATAGACGGCTTGGCCAGTTGCCATTTCATCTTGAAGCTTCAGGGTCTCTCGTTTTTCTTTCCCGCGGCTCTTTCGAATCATCGTAATTTGGCCAGCGCTTCGGTCGACGATAAGTCGGTGCTCGATTTTGTTGCGGAGATCTTCGTACGTGTAGTCAGGTAAAAACCCGGGATCACGAAACTCGTGGTTCATCTTCGCAATCGCGGCGCTGCCGGGTTCGGCCAAAGTGTAGCTCGTCGAAATAGATTCGAGGCGGTCGGCTTTAAATGTAAACGTCTGCGCCTCGCGGTACGCAAACTCTCCGGTTTTTTGAAAACGAGCTTCTCCCACCAAAGTTGATTCACCATTTTCAAGCCCCAGCATCGACCGCTGAATGTAACCCGCGGCCTTGGTTTCCGAGGACGCCGCAAGGGCCCGTGGGTGCAGACTTGCGACGAAAAACGTAAGTGGAAACGTAAATGGAATCGCAAAAAACGCAAAGAAAGCCCAGAACCGAAGTCTCCGTTCAGGTCTCGTTCTCTTCACGACTCCGGGTCCGGTCACGACTCCGGGTCCGGTTGTGCGACCGAATCGACGTCTTTGTGTCGACATTAAAACTCCTTTAAACTCGAAAGACATCCTGACTTGCGACCCAACTCCTTGCAAGTTAGGACGATCCTATGAAACGCCCGGAAAATCCAATTGAGCTTGTGATCTTTGATCTCGACGGAACTCTGATAGACTCGGCGGCCGATATCATCACGACGACCCATGAGCTCATGCGACGCCGCGGTCGAAAGCAGCTCGACGATCACGTCATCACGACGGCGATCGGCGAAGGTCTGATGCCTCTCATCTACAACTGCTTTCCCGAGGCCCGTGGTGATCAATCTCAACTCGACTCGATCGCCGAAGAATTTGGCAGCGTCTATGAGGAAAACGTTTTGAACGAGACGAAGGTATTCGAAGGCATCAATGAGTTTCTTGAAGCTCTTTCGACCGGCGAGGGAAAAACTTCCCCCCAGATGGCGATCGTGACGAACAAGCGCATGTCTTGGACAACAATAACTCTGCATGGGCTGGGGCTCGACCGATTCCCCTGGGTTCGTGTCTTCGGCGCTGACTCTCTATCAGAACGCAAACCGCATCCGCTGCCACTTCTTGAAGCGATGAAGGCCGCAAACGTCAAACCAGAGAACACTGTGATGGTCGGAGATGGCCTGCCGGATATGGGAGCAGCCGTGAATGCCGGAGTTCACGCGATTGCGTGCGGCTATGGTTACTGCCACATCGAAAAGCTGAAAGCGGCCGGAGCCTCGCTGGTGGCCGATACCCCGTACCACCTCCCTCAAGCTCTGCAGTTGGCGGCCCGCTTGCCAGCGAGAGATCCTGCAGCGCGTAAAAACGTGAACAATTAGCGCCACCCCAAGGTCCCACGGGCATTTCGGTGGCTGCCGCTAATTTCATCGGGGATGGTTTGACAAGAAATCGATCCCTCCGTAATCCAAAGCCCTTCCGTTTTTACTCCAGGAGCAAATTCAATGAAGCAGGTTCAAAGGTTCCGTCCACATTCTCAATCAACGACTTTTTTGCAGGTTGTTCTTGCGGGCGCCGTCGCCGTCGCTTTGGCGATCACGGGTTGCACAAAGAAGCGTTTTGACGAAAAAGACACAACTCTGAACGTCGCTCTGCCGGTCAACTTGAAGGGCCTTGATCCATCAAACGCCAACGACCAATACTCGGCGACCGTCATCGGCCAGATTTACGAAGGTCTTCTTCAGTACAATTACCTCAAACGGCCTTTTGTTCTCGAACCGAAGCTTGCCGATGGCATGCCGGAAATTTCGAAAGACGGGCTGACGTACACATTCAAAATTAAAAAGGGCATCAAGTTCCAAGACAACGCAGCTTTCAAAGATGGCAAAGGCCGCGAAATCACCGCACAAGATTTCATCTACGCCTGGAAGCGACTTGCGGACCCCCGCAACACATCTGAAGGCTTTTGGATCTTCGACGGTAAAATCAAAGGCTTAAACGAATGGGCGACCGCTGTTAAAGCCGAAAAAGCGAACTACGATACTCCGGTAGAGGGACTCACCGCTCCGGACGCGAACACACTCGTCATCAAATTGACCGGTGTTTACCATCAGCTGAGCTACGTGTTGACGATGCCGTTCTCGGCGGTTGTTGCTCGTGAAGCTGTCGAAAAATATGGTAAAGAGTTTTTGAATAATCCCGTCGGCACTGGCCCCTTCATGCTGGTGAAAGAATCTGACTGGGTTCGAAATTCGAAAATCACACTGAAGCGAAATCCAAACTTCCGCAGCGACCTCTACCCATCAGAGGGTGCTCCTGGTGACGCCGAAAAGGGATTACTTGCAGACGCCGGCAAACCGTTACCGTTTGCCGATGCAATCGTGTTTAGCGAGATCGTCGAGTCACAACCTCGCTGGCAAAACGGTCTCAAGGGAAATTTCGACTGGTTCGATATTCCAAAAGACAACTATGAGTCTGCCGTTAAAAATAAAACTGAGATTGCGCCCGAACTTGGTGCGAAATCGATGGCGCTTGATATTACTCCAGCTCTTGACGTCACCTACATCGGCTTCAATATGCTTGATCCGGTTTTGGGCAAAAACAAAGCGCTGCGCCAGGCGATGTCGATGGCCTACGACTCGAAAACTTACATCAGCAAATTCTTGAATGGTCGCGGTATCCCGTCTCAGGGCCCAATTCCTCCCGGCATCGACGGCAATGAAGAAGGTTACGTCAATCCTTACGCCCAATTTGACGTTGAAAAAGCCAAAGCGCTTTTGGCGAAAGCGGGTTTTCCTGAAGGCAAGGGCCTGCCCGAGCTGACCTACGAGGGCTTTTCAGATACCAACGCCCGTCAGAACGCCGAGTTCTTTGCACAAATGATGGCGGCAATTGGCATCAAGGTGAAAATTAACTCGAACACGTGGCCGCAGTTCCAAGAAAAAATTAAAGCGCAAAAAGCGCAAATCTTTGGAATCGCGTGGGGTGCTGATTATCCCGACGCCCAAAACTTCTACCAGCTCTATTACTCGAAGAACAAATCACCGGGCCCGAACGACACGTCGTACAACAGCCCCGAATTTGACAAGATCTACGAAGAATCGCTGAAGCTGCCACCCGGAGAAGCGCGAACTAAGTTGTACGTGAAGCTTCGCGACATCGTAGCTGAAGACGCGCCGTGGATCTTCAACGCTCATCGCCTTGGCTACCGAATTCGCCAAGGTTGGGTGAATAACTTCAAGTGGACAGAAGTCGGCTACGATTACCCAAAGTATATGCGTGTCGATTCGAAACTGCGCGCTGAATTAGGTGCCAAGTTTTAATGATGTTGCGTCCTAACGGTGCTGGTTAAGCCGGCACCGTTCGCTTCTCGAGAGCTTCGTCTCAACCAAGCAACCAAGGCGAGACGGATTTCGATTTCAAGCAGATGACGAGGCTTTTCCCTTTCAATGGGGCTCCGTAAGATTGACACGGCGCCCTTGCCGCCGCTATGACGAGGGGCTCTCTGGATTCAAACCAAAGGCCACTTTTCGGGGGTGTCCCATTTTCGGTTATATTGTCCGCAGAATACTCTACATGATTCCCATTCTTATCGGCGTCACGCTTCTCACGTTCATGCTGTTTAATATTTTCGGCGGCGATCCCGCCCAGAGATTTGCTGGAAAACACGCGACAGTCGAACAAGTCCAAACCATTCGAGCCGAACTCGGGCTCGATCGATCACTTCCCGAGCAGTACCTTTTCTTCGTCAAACAAATCGCAACCGCCGACTACGGTCGATCGTGGGCCTCAAAACAACTCATCTCTACGATGATTGGCGACGGCCTGGGTGCGACGCTTTCTCTAACTGTGCCGGCGTTTTTCTCTTCGATCGTTTTCTGTATCGGTCTTGCACTGTTCGCCGTTTGGGGGCGCGGAACCATACTGGATAAGGGAACCGTCGTCACTTGCCTCGCACTGCTCAGCATCAGCTCGCTCGTTTACATTCTCGCTCTTCAATATCTTCTCGCGTTCCGCACCGGGATTTTTCCAATTTCGGGCTGGGATCCCTCTTGGATAGGAAGATGGCAATATCTCTACCTCCCTTGGATCATCTTGTTTGTTTTGAGCCTCGGGCCCAACATTCTCATCTACCGCACCGTCATTATGGATGAAGTCTTTCAGGACTACGTTCGCACGGCCCGCGCTAAGGGCATGAGCGAGCAAAAGGTCTTTGCAAAACACGTTTTGAAAAACGCCATGATTCCGATCATCACCGTGATCGTGATCGAAATGCCGTTTTTGATTACAGGGTCAGTTTTGATCGAAAACTTCTTCGGAATTCCCGGCTTGGGCGGAACGCTGATCAAGGCCCTCAACGATTCTGATTTTCCAACCATCAAAGCTTTCACCGTGATTTCGGCCCTGACCTACATGGTGTTCAACCTCTTAGCCGACGTGCTTTACAGTGTCGTCGATCCACGCGTTAAGCTGGGTTAGGAAGGACGAAATGCCGACAGCTTCCTCTTCCTCCGCCGACGTCTCGACCTCGATTGTCGCCGAGACCGAACAGAGTGATAGACATCAACGTCGAGCCCGCAACTCGCTTTGGTGGGATGCATTCTTTCGTTTTAAGCGCAACAAAGTCGGTGTGATCTCTTTTTTCGTCATCATGCTGTACATCGCGGTCGGTATCCTCGCGGCGGTCGGCGTTTTGTATCCGAACGCGCAGGTTCCGAACCAAGTTGAAGCTTACACTTCGATGTCATGGGCGCATCCGTTTGGCTCTGACATTTTCGGTCGCGATATTCTTGGCCGTGCGGTTCATGGAATCACAACGGCAATTTCGATTGGGCTTCTGGCCTCAACGCTTTCACTTGTGATCGGCCTGGTACTTGGTGCCGTCTCAGGCTATTTCGGTGGAAAAGTCGATGGCTTCGTTGTTTGGCTCTACACGACGGTCGATTCGATTCCCTACATTCTGTTGATTCCTTCGCTGACGTTTGTTCTCGGCCGTGGACTCATCAACGTTTTTATCGCGGTCGGTCTCACAAGCTGGGTTACAACCGCGCGTTTGGTTCGGGGCGAGTTTCTCAAACACAAAAACCGTGACTACGTGATGGCGGCACATGCAATCGGTGCAGGAAACAACCGCAAGATTTTTGGTCATATTCTTCCCAATGTGGCCCACCTCGCGTTTGTTCAATTCGGTCTTGGATTTGTCGCCGCGATTAAGATTGAAGTGATCCTCAGTTACCTCGGCCTTGGGGTCGATCCAAGCCAGCCCAGCTGGGGACTGATGATCGACGATGCGAAAAATGAAATCGCGCGTCCTTACTGGGGCAACCTGACGGCAGCGACGCTGTTCATGTTCGGTTTGATTCTGTCGTTCAACCTCTTCAATGACGCATTGAGAGAAGCGCTTGATCCGAAAATGAAGAACAAGTGATATTGGCTCTTTCGAAGGGGATTCGTGGCGACATTGCTTGAAGTAAAAAATTTGAAGACGGGTTTCAAAACTGACGACGGACACTTTCTCGCTGTCGACGATGTTTCGTTTAAACTCGAAGAAGGTAAAACCCTTGGCATCGTCGGCGAATCAGGCTGTGGCAAGTCGGTTACGTCACTCTCTGTGATGCGTTTGATTCCCACGCCCCCAGGTAAAATCGAGGGTGGTGAGATCCTATTCGACGGAAAAAATCTACTGACGTTGTCAGACGAAGAGATGCGAAAAATTCGCGGTAACGACATCGCGATGATTTTCCAAGAGCCAATGACTTCGCTCAATCCTGTTTTCACCATCGGCAACCAAATCGGCGAAGCGATCGGCTTACATCAGAAGGGTCTTTCAAACGCTCAGATTCGGGCCAAGACGATCGAAATGCTTCAGCTGGTCGGAATCCCTGAACCCAGCAATCGCGTTGACGATTATCCCCACCAGCTTTCGGGCGGCATGCGTCAGCGGGTGATGATCGCGATGGCTCTTTCTTGCAATCCACGCCTGCTCATCGCCGACGAGCCAACCACGGCACTTGACGTCACCATCCAAGCGCAGATTCTCGATCTCGTTCGCAAGCTCCAAAAGGATTTTAACGCGTCGATGATTTTGATCACGCACGACCTCGGCGTCGTTGCAGAAACCTGCGATGACGTGGCCGTTATGTACGCAGGTAAAATCGTCGAATATGGGTCGGTCGAAGACATTTTCTATCGACCGAAGCATCGCTACACGCAGGGCTTGCTGAACTCGATTCCGCACTTTGAAACCGGCCATCGTCTCAAGCGCCTTGAGACGATCCCCGGTCTTGTTCCCTCGATGTTCAGTTTGCCGAGCGGCTGTCGATTTCAAGATCGCTGTAAATTCAAAAAAGACGATTGCAAGACGGCGCAGCCTCCGCTTATGCCGGTCGGTCAAGTTGGAGGCACACCAAACCCATCTGGTAAGCACCTCCACGCATGTCTGCACCCAGCACAGGAAACTCGACTCAACGAAGGACGCGCATAATGGCGAATCAAACCCAAGTTACTTCTGATGCAAGTCATGCAAAGAAGGCTTCGCCACCTCAAGGCACCTCGCCGGGCGCGGCGTCAGCCTCGTCGTCACCTGTTAAGATCACAGGGGTATCGCCGCTCATTCAGATCAAAGACCTCACGAAGTCATTTCCGATTAAAGGCGGTTTACTAGGCCGCGAAGTCGCAAGCGTTAAAGCTGTTCAGGGCGTGAATCTTGAAATTCGAAAAGGCGAAACGTTGGGTCTCGTCGGCGAGTCGGGCTGCGGAAAATCAACTTTAGGCCGGGCGATCATTCGATTGATCGAGCCGACCAGTGGCCAGATTCTGCTCGACGGCAAAGACATCACTCGAACGAAGGGCGAAGAACTGCGGGCGTTGCGTCGCCGCGTTCAAATTATCTTTCAAGACCCGTACGCAAGCTTGAACCCCCGAATGACCGTCGGGTCGATCATTGCCGAACCTCTTGAAATTCATAAGTTGTTTAATTCGCGAAAAGATCGCGAAGACCGCGTGAAGCAACTTTTAGATACAGTCGGCCTAAGACCCGAACACATCAACCGCTACCCCCACGAATTTTCGGGTGGTCAGCGTCAACGAATCGGCATTGCACGTGCGCTCGCGGTTGATCCCGAGTTCATTGTTTGTGACGAACCTGTTTCGGCTCTCGATGTTTCGATTCAGGCTCAGGTCATCAACCTGTTGATGGATTTGCAGCAGAAGCTCGGTCTCACCTATCTTTTCATCGCTCACGATTTGAAAGTTGTTGAACACATATCAAACCGCGTTGCCGTCATGTATCTAGGTCGCGTGGTCGAACTTGCTGAGGCTGAAGAACTTTACCGCAATCCGACTCACCCCTACACGAAAGCGCTTCTTTCGGCAATTCCGGTTCCGGATCCGCGAAAACGCGAAGGTCGCGTGATTTTGACCGGTGACGTACCGTCACCGATTCACCCGCCGTCGGGTTGTCATTTTCACCCTCGCTGCCCGATTATGATCGAAGACTGCAAAAAGACTGATCCCAAACTTCGAGCCACTCGAACCGAACATTTTACGGCCTGTATTCGCGCAAAATCTGAAGTCGGCGAAGTCGCCGTTCAGTGAAACCGTGGCAAAAGATCGCACTGACGCTGACATTAAGTCTCGCCGCACTCAGCGCGATCTTGGTGGTCGGTCTCTTTAGTCTTTTACCCGATCCCGCAGCCGTTGGTTCACATCTCAACCGATCCTCATCGAGACCGACCCCGAAGCCCGCGACGTCGGACAACGCGAAAGTCGCGGCTGTCGAAAAATTTTCGCCTGAGCCTGACCGTGCGGCTTCAGCCCGCGGCGGCGACGACCGCGATGCGAGAAAGAAGCGAATCTCTCAAAAATTTCTCGAACGATATTTCACTGAAGATCGACTTCAGTCGCGCGTTTGTGAAAATCTCGAAAGCCCCATTCAGCCCTTTCAAAACGTCGACGAATTCGGCTCACAGATTGAAATGGCGCTCTTGGGCGAAGCTCGTCCGTCGCCAAGCGCTGAGGCCGTTATGCTTCCCATCGCATACACTTTAAAAAACGAGGCGGTACGCGAGCTTGTTGACACCGCGAAAAGTGCGGCCGATCGCGGCGAGACCGGATTTTTACAGAAGGCCCAGTTCTACGCGCAGGCTGCACGT
>JALHOI010000119.1 GCA_022843085.1 Pseudobdellovibrionaceae bacterium | reverse complement strand
AAGTACTCAGGATGCCGGCGTCTCAAAAGAAACCCGGCGGTGAGGCGCACGACGATCCCTTGCAGCGTCCAAGCGACCGCGAGGCCCGGTAGACCGTAGTTTAATTTCAGAAACAAAAATGAAAGGGCGAGCCACAAGATTTGTCCCGCCGACCTTAGAAGTCGTTCGGTCGCAACAAAGCCTAAGCCGTTCAGTGACGCGAGGCTGACGCCGCCGGCGAGATTGGTGACGGCTCCGACCAGAAAGATTCCCCACGTTAAGTTTGAAAAGCTTGTGAGTTCTAAAAATGGTCGCAGCCCGTAGGGTCCAAGTGGCAGTCCGATTACGAAGATTCCGGCGGCCACAAGGTAAGTCATACGCTGAAGTGTCGCGATCAGCGAGCCGATGAGATCAATCCGCACGGCTGGGTCAGTCTCGCGGCCCATCGTCAGAGCAATCGTGCGCGTCAGGGTCGGGCTAAAGCCGAGATCAAAAAACAAAATGAACTGCGAAAGGCTGATGAGCAGAAACCAAAAGCCTGCGTGTTCTGGCGAGAGGTGCGCGACGATAAGTTTTACGAGCACAAACGAGACGATCAGAGTGACAAAGGTTAAAATCAGCGCGCTTGCTGCGCCCGAGGCGACCTTCGCTTTCATTTCGACTTCGGCTCGGCGGTCGTGGCATCAACTGTCGCCGCATAGACACTGCGAAGCCCGTCTTTAAGCTCAACTTTCGGAGCCCAGCCCGGCACGGACGCGTGTTTTGTGAACGGTATCATCACTTCGCGGTCGCGGTAGGGGCGTTCGCCCCAACCAATATTGAGCTTTGTGTTCGTCGCGCTTTCAAAAACTCCGACCAGATCTCGAAGTTTGATGGGCTGACCACTCGAAACCGTGAACGATTCGAAACAAGGCTTACTTGTCGCAGGTAAGTTTTCTGTCGCGAGCAATCGTTCGCCCGCAAGTCGAAACGCTTCGACGACGTCGCTCACGTGAACCAGGTCGATTTTTTGTTCGCCAGGCGACATCGCAAGATGTTCTTTCGTCAAAGCCGTCTTGATGAGAAGGTGAACGAGCTTCGCACGCGGATCACCTTCGCCGTACGTATCATAAAGTTTCAACGTGATTGTGCTCATGCCAGCGGCCTGGTTGTAATAGGCAAGAACCGCTTCAAACGCTGATTTCGTGGCGGCGTACAGGTTCACCGGATTGTCGTTCTTGTCTTCGAAGTGCTGCCACGCGGTTCCCGTATTCACGAACCGCGTAAGGCCGGCTTGGTTGATCGCCTCGAGAAGCCGCGTTCCAAACAAGACGTTGCTTTCGATCAGTCGCGGAATATCAGCCGACGAGTGAGTCGCCAGAAACAAAGAGGCCAGGTGAAAAACGACGTCGGGCTGTGTGCGTTTCAATGCCGAAGTCAGCGAAGATCCGTCGAGGTCGGTCGCTTGATCATCGACGATCAGCTCAACTCCTTCGGGAAACGCCAAGGTTAGGTCAGTCGCAGATTTTCTAACGAGGGCTGTGATGCTCCAGCCGTGTGACAACAAATTCTTGACCAGATTCGTGCCGATGAAACCCTTGCCACCGGTGATCAAAGCCGATTTCTTCATTTCCCAGGGCCCGATTCAAATTTGAAGGTCGAACTGAAATCTTTCAATGCTTTAAAGCCGGCGTCGCGATCTGAAACGATCGGCCGAGTGACGGGCCACTTGAAATCGATCGAGCTCCACAAGATTCCGGTGTCGTTCGACGGAGCATGCACGGATGTCACCCGGTAGAGCACCATCGTGTCTTCTGTTTTTGCTAAAAATCCGTGCGCGAATCCGCTCGGCACGTAGAGGCTGACTGGTTCGCGTTCAGACAAGTCAAAGCCCATCGCCTGACCATAGGTGGGCGACCCAATTCGAATGTCGACAACGACGTCCAAAATTTCTCCGCGAGGGCAGGTGACGAGCTTCGCGTGATCATGCGGCGGGGTTTGAAAATGCAGGCCGCGAAGCACGTCTTTTTTCGAATTCGAATAATACTCTTCTTTGAAATCAGATCTTAAGCCCAAGCTGCGAAAGAGATCGGCGTGAATCGTCTTTGTAAAAAAACCGCGCGAGTCCGCAAGGTGCTTCGACACGACCTTCATGACGCCGGCAAGCGGGGTGGCATCGACCGAAATCACGCGTTCGCCGTTTTGCTGCCGAGAGCCGCCTGGCGGGCGAGTGCCGTCATAAGTGCGAGAATCAAAAAGTACTGATGATTGATTTGTGCGGATTTGAACGAGGCCTCGGTGAGGCCGCCGACGTGAATCACGGCTTGTGCGCCGATGGCGGCCAGGCCCATCGACAGAAGCCATTGATCGCCAGATGCTTGCGCTCGCCGAATCAGTCGGTGCGCCATCATGAACGCAACAAAGCTAAACGCGAGGTAGGTGAGAAGCCCGGCGAGGCCCGTGCCCGACAAAAACTGGATAAAGTTGTTGTGCGCGTGACCGCCGTCTTGCTGAGTGATGCCTAGCTTCTCGTAATACTCGGTGATCAAGTATTCGTTTTGTCCGTAGCCGACGCCGAGAACTGGGTTGTCTTTAAACATCTCGATATTCGCACGCCAGATATCGAGCCGAGCCGTGCTGCTGTAGTCGGCACGGGGCCGAGTGAATGAACTAAAGCGGTCGCGCACTTGCGGAGACGCCGCGATCAGAATGAGTGCCGCGACCAAAGCAAGACTCGCGGCCGCCGCGACGTAGCGCCAGCCAATGTAAAGAGCCATCAAAAACAAGGCCGCGCCAAAACCCAACCAAGCGCCGCGCGTGAACGACAAAATCAACCCCGCACCCGCAAACAGCAAAGCCGCAATCGAGACCGCTCGCAGCCATTTCGGTGCGTTGTAGCGAGACAACAAAAACGCCGCCGGAAAACACAACGACAGTGCGATTGAATGGCCGAAGCGAACAGGATGATCCCACATTCCACGCGCGCGGTAGGTGACCGCACCGCCAAAGGTGTCGGGCTGAATCGGGTTTCGGTGGCCACGAATCAAATCAATGCCGGTGAGGTTTTGGTAGATAGCGTAGACGCCAATCACTGCGACGATCAAAAGGAGCCACGGCATTAACTTTTTTAGTTTCAGCGGCCCTACGATCTCAAAGCCAATACGCAAAAGCATAAAGAGAAAGACGAACCGGCTGGTCCCGACGATGAAAAACTTGTCGACGCCGTCGCGCGCTTTTAAAAGTGCGCTTGCGATGATGACGGCGCAGAGGCCCATCAAAATCCAATCGATTTTTTCAAGCACGGGCGTGCGAAGACCTAGGTCTTTTTTGAAAAATAGAACGCCAATCAAAACCAGGGTGGCCGAAAGCCAACCGAAGATCTCCATCCCGGCCATCGTTGTCAAAGCGGCGATGGTGTAGAGTGCGAGGCACCAGGTCAGCACGATACGGTAGTACTTTTGAAAGCCGCTTTCGGGCGAGGCGACGTCGCTCATACCCGGCCTTCGAATTCAGACAATTGATCCATCGAAATCGTCAGGCCTTGCTCGTAGTGCGCGCGGTACCAGCCGGCGGTCCACTTGACGGTCTCATCAAACGACAAACGCGGCGTCCAGCTCAGAAGGCGTCTTGCCTTCGCCGAATCGAGTTGAAGTAAGTGAGCTTCGTGAACGTTTGTTTTCATCATCATCGGAGTATCGAATTTTGCTTTGGTCCACGACTTCGCGAAACGATCCATCACGTCTTGAACTTGGCGGCCGCCGTCGGCGTCGGGCCCGAAGTTCCATCCGTCGGCGAATTCGACTTTGCCTTCGAGAAGTTTTCCGCCAAGAAGCAAGTAACCGGCGAGTGGTTCAAGCACGTGCTGCCAGGGCCTCGTCGACTGCGGCTGCCGAATTTCGGTGGCGCGACCCTCACTGGTCGAGCGCGCGATGTCGGGTACCAAGCGATCGGCCGCCCAGTCACCGCCGCCGATCACGTTTCCGGCACGCACGCTTGCAAGCAACGTCGAGTGCGTTTGTTCAAATTTCGAAGGGTGAAAATAACTGCGACGATACGAGGCGGTTAAAATCTCGGCGCAACCTTTTGATGATGAATACGGGTCGAACCCGCCCATGGGTTCGTTTTCGCGGTAGCCCCAAAGCCACTCGCGATTCTCGTAACACTTGTCACTCGTCACGTTCACGATCGCGCGAACGTTCTTTACTTTACGGCACGCTTCAAAAACTTTGAGGGTTCCCATCACGTTCGTGTCGTAGGTCTCAATCGGCTCGTTGTACGAAAGACGAACCAGCGGCTGCGCGGCCATATGGAAAACGATTTCGGGATTCACCTCGCGCATAAAAGCCGTGAGCTTCTCGAGATCGCGGATATCGCCTTCTTGAAACCTCGCGCTTTTGAACGAGCCCGCTTTTTTTAGAAGTTCGAAGTGCGAAGGTGTCGACGGAGCCGCCAAAGAATAACCCGAAAGCTCGGCGCCCATGGATTCAAGCCAAAGGCATAACCACGACCCTTTGAAGCCCGTGTAGCCGGTGACCATCACGCGGCGACCGTGATAGGCGTTTTTTAAGACGCTCTTCAAATCTTTCATTTCGTTTTCCAGGGTGCGTCGCCCGACGACCACAACGAGTTCAGTTCAACTTTGTCGCGCATGGTATCCATGCACTTCCAAAAGCCGTCGTGCTTATACGCGTTGATTTGTCCGTCGCGGGCGAGGCCCTCCATGGGTGACCTTTCGAGAATCGTTTTGTCACCTTCGGTGATGTAGTCGAAAATTTTCGGCTCGCACACAAAGAAGCCGCCGTTCACCCAAGATCCATCGCCTTTTGGTTTTTCTAAAAACCGAGCGACGGTTGCGTCGTCGCGAATGTCGAGAGCACCGAAGCGACCCTCGGGCTGAATCGCGGTTAAGGTCAGAACTTGTTTTTTCGATTCGTGAAACTTCACAAGCTTTTTGATATCGAGATCGCAAAGGCCATCGCCGTACGTCAGCATGAACGGAGCATCGCCCAAATACTTCTGCGCGCGCTTCACGCGGCCGCCGGTCATCGTATCGAGGCCGGTTTCAGCGACGGTGATTGTCCACGCTTCGCTGTCGTTCGAGTGAACGGTCAGTTTGCCGCCCTTCGTATCGACCGAGATGTCGCTGTTGTGCAGGTAGTAGTTCGCGAAATACTCTTTGATCATGTAGCTCTTGTAGCCGGCCAAGATCACGAACTCGTTAAAGCCAAAGTGCGAGTAATGCTTCATGATGTGCCAGATAATGGGCTTTGTGCCGATCTCAACCATCGGTTTCGGGCGAGCGTCGGTTTCTTCCGAGAGGCGAGTGCCGTAGCCACCCGCAAGAATTGCAACTTTCATCTTCGGTAACTCCTGCGCACCGTTGGTGCGACGTTCTCCTAATAAGCTTTTTCGTCTGCGAAGACGCGAAACACTGTCAGTGCGATAATTTTTAAATCGAGGCCGACCGACCAGTTCTGAATGTACTGAAGGTCGTAGGCGACGCGTTTTTCCATTTTCTCAAGCGTGTCTGTTTCACCGCGAAAGCCGTTGATCTGGGCCAAGCCCGTGATTCCCGGCTTCACCTTGTGACGCTGAAAATAATTTTCGACTTTGTCTTTGTAATACTCGTTGTGCGACAGCGCGTGCGGGCGCGGGCCTACGATCGACATTCGGCCTTGAAGCACATTAAAAAACTGCGGAAGCTCGTCCAGCGAAGTGCGGCGAATGAACGCGCCGACTTTTGTGATGCGCGAATCGTTTTTCGTGGCTTGGCGAATGTCGCCTGCGCCATCCATCACCGACATCGACCGAAACTTGTAGACCTTGATGATCTTGCCGTCCCAGCCGTGTCGCTCTTGCTTGTAAAGTATCGGGCCTTTCGACTCGATGCGAATCGCAAGTGCAATCAGGCCCATGATCGGCGAAACCAAAACTAAAATCAAAAACGCCAGCACACGATCTTCAAGATCTTTGATGACGCGGTTTACGCCCGACATCGGGGATGAATTCACATTCACGACCGGAACACCGGCGACATCGGTCACCGAAAGCCCTAAGAAAAGCTGAAAGCTAAAAAGATTCGGAATGAAACGAATGCTGACGGTCGAGTGCCGCAAAGAAAACAGCACGTCGCGCACGCGCTCTTCGGCTCTCAAGGGAAGAGCCAGCCAAAGTTCACGAACATCGTTGTCGCGCAGGTAGGTGTCGAGGTCGGTTGAAGGGCCTTCGACGTCGGCACTGAGGCCCGCCGTTTTTAAATGTTCGCGCGCGGCTTCGGGCGCATCGTCAAAAAACGAAACGATTCGAAACCCAGCCCAGTCGGCTTCTTTCAAACGAAGTGCGACCATGCACCCCAGGCGGCCGGCGCCGTAAATCACGATGTTTCGCTGGTTCCAGCCGCGTCCGCGCAGCTCGCGCAGCACAATCATAAGCACGCGTTTTAGACCAAAGATCGCCGCCACACTCGACACGGCCCAGAGGCCAAACCACGCCCGCGAAAACCACGCGGTGGTTTTTGAAAGCGCTGACATGACGACCAAGCAGATCATCAGCGTCAGAACGGCGGCCGCGATCACACGAATGTGTTCCAAAGCCGGGCGGCCTCGCCACGAGCTGTAGAGGTCAAACGCCGGAAACAAAAATACCGTGAAGAAAAAAGAAATAACGAGAGCGACTTGGTAAAACGCCGGCAATTCCCAGGTTTCGTGCGTCCAGAAGTAAGCGAGCATGCCCACGAGAGCGACGGCTCCAGCATCGATAGCTCGAGCAACGACGATCAGAACACTCTCGTTTTGGCTGAGAAAGTCGTTCGAGCGCATGCGGTGTTTTCCTTGGCTCATTGCTTAGCGAACCTCGCTGGTTTAGGCATCGATTCGTGGATCAGTTTCGCAATGCGTTAGCTTGCCGGTTCTCGCGACACGCTTGTCGCCGCCTAGTCGGTGCGCTAGTCATGTTCGTCTATCTCAGATCCCGGTCACAAGGAGCGGTGCGCGTGCATCAGGAACTCGTTCGTAAGTTTCGCGAGAAAAAAGGTGTTATTGGAATCGTCGGTCTCGGTTACGTCGGGCTGCCCTTGGCTCTTCGCTACACCGAAGAAGGCTACACGGTTCTTGGTTTTGACATCGATCAGAACAAGATCACGAAGATCGCGAAAGGCGAAAGCTACATCGAGCACATACCGAGTGATCGAATTGCGACGGCTGTTCAGACGCACTTCTCGGCGACATCGGATTTTAAACGAATTCCCGAAGTCGATGCGATCATTCTTGCCGTACCCACACCACTGAATAAGTACCGCGAGCCCGATCTTTCGTACGTGCTCGACACGACCGACTCGCTGGTTCCCTACATGCGAAAGGGCCAAGTTCTTTCGCTCGAATCTACGACCTACCCAGGAACGACGGATGAAGAACTGAAACCGCGTCTTGAAAAGCGTGGGTTTATTGTCGGCAAAGATACGTTTCTCGTGTTTTCGCCAGAGCGCGAAGATCCGGGCCGCAAAGACTTCAACACGAAGACGATTCCGAAAGTTGTGGGAGGCTGCACGAAAGAGTGCCTCGAAGTGGGTCTTGCTCTTTACGGTGGTGTCATCGACCGCGTTGTTCCGGTGAGTTCGACAAAAGCGGCCGAGATGACGAAGCTGCTCGAAAATATTCACCGCGCTGTGAACATTGGGCTTGTGAATGAAATTAAAATCGTCTGCGATAAAATGGGCATCGACGTTCACGAAGTGATCGACGCGGCCGCGACAAAGCCGTTCGGTTTTGTGGCTTACTACCCAGGCCCGGGCCTCGGTGGACACTGTATTCCGATCGATCCGTTTTACCTCACGTGGAAAGCGCGTGAGTACAACGTGCATACGCGGTTCATCGAGCTCGCAGGTGAAATCAATGCCTCGATGCCGTCGTACGTGATGAAAAAGATCGTCATGGGCCTAAACGGCATGAAGAAGTCTTTGAATGGATCCCGCATCTTGGTGCTGGGTGCGGCGTACAAAGAAAACGTCGATGATATGCGCGAATCCCCATCGCTTGTGCTGATGGACAAACTTCAGCGCCACGGCGCGACGGTTGAGTATTCCGACCCGCACGTTCCCGAAATTCCACACATGCGTGAGCACAATTTCAGATTCGAGCAAAAGCACACCGTGCTGACTCCCGAAGTCGTGGCCAGTTTTGATGCCGTCGTTCTGTCGACCGCTCACAAGGCCTTCGACTATCCGATGATTTTGAAGAATTCGAAACTTGTGATCGACACGCGAGGTAAGTACCGCGGCCATCACACGAATGTGATCAAGGCTTGAGCCGCATGAATTTCGCGTTGATCGGCGCAGGTGGTTACATCGCGCCCCGCCACATCGAAGCGATTCGGGCGCTCGGCCACAACTTGGTCGCTGCCGTTGACGCGAATGACTCGGTCGGAATTCTCGATCGCTATTTTCCGGACGTGCGGTTTTTTACCGACTTCGAAAGATTC
>JALHOI010000118.1:3229-8467 GCA_022843085.1 Pseudobdellovibrionaceae bacterium | reverse complement strand
ATCACGACTTGCGAAAGACTTGGCTCTGAACGGCCCGCGAACATGTGACTGATAGTCGATTTGGAAACGCCCAACAAATCTCCAAGTTGCTGCTGTGTTATCTTGAGTTCGCGGCGTCGTTTTTCGTACACATCGCGGAAGTGGTTTTTAAAATCGAGTTTCAGCTGAGCCGGCGATACTCTTAAAGTGCCATTATGAAAAAGACCTTCGCATGCTTGGCCCGAGCTGTTCGAAGTCGTGGCTTCAACTGGCTTTACCGCGATCAAAATTGCTGAAAATGCCAAAAACAGCACTTGATGGTTTTTCATGGGTTTCGGCATTTGAATTTTCCGTGCAATTTCCGTGCAAATTCCGCGCAAATTCAGCGCTAGCTGGCGTGAGGCGGGTAGGAGTTAAATGCGCGGTGCCAGGACGTACCCGCAACGGTGGAGCAAAAGGGCACCTCACCCCAGAATTTTGTAGAAATCGAGGTTCATGACGTAGGCGATTTCTTCTTTGGATTTCGAGATGTGGATTCTTTCACTTGAAATGCGTCTTCGTGGCTGAGAGTGAGTGCGGCAAAGTCATGCAAATCATCGCGAACAAGGAATTGTAGCTTAAAACTATGGAACAAGCGCGTTTCAACCTTAGTTGATCGCCAGATGCAGCGTCTAGTTAAACAAACTGGTTTGGATGACAGACTAGATTGTTTTAGCGACCTGCCTTAGCGTTGGGTGGCGAGTCTAAAAAATCATTTGGAAAAAAGGTTTACCGATGTCGTCAGCAAAGAGAATGGTCACACAGGTTGTGAACGGGATCACCCAAGTTCGAGTTGATTCAATACTGGTCTACGAGCATCAAACAAAACCCGCACTCTATCGTCATTTTGATAGTAGCGGAAAATTGATTGCTGAGTACGACGGCGGAACGAAGACTTGGCTGGTCTACAATGCCGATGGCGAGAAGCTTTTTGAGTTTAACGACATCGGACCTTGGATGTTTGCAAAGGAGAGTCAAAAGTTAGGTGATCGGCAGGCGATGATCGAAATTTTCAAAGAAGGTTTCGACGAGGAAATGGAGGACCAAGAACTGATTCAGCAGCAGAAGCGCGATGCAAAATCGTTGCCGAGCTTAGTTGAAAAAGCCTTAGGAAGGATCGAAATCAAAAAGCTGAATTTGTATGACGGGTCGTCATTGGCGGATCTCAAGTATCGACTTGGAGCCTTGATAGGTCGAAGTGCGAAAACGGCTTCTTCAGCAGATCGGGATCTGTGGAATTCGATTGAGGATTCGGATGCTTTAAGCGATCCAGGCTTCTACCAACTCTTTGACCTGGTCTGCTTGCTTTTAGTTTCAAGTGCGCAGGATGCGAAGACTTTCAAACGATTGGTTGGATACTTGGAAAAATACTTTACCCACGAAAATGCGAAAAGCGACCTCCAATCCTATAAAAAAATTGTTTCCGTCCTGAATCCTGTCAGGTCGGATTTGGTTCGATTGTCGAAAGAGAAGTCGAGCGTGGCGTCTGCAGCGAAACTTTTGATCAACCGGATTGATGAAAAGCCAAAGTCGAGTTCGTCGAAGAGCTCTTGATTGCTGGATTAGAAGATGTGGCCGCTGGTCACCCCAGCATTTTGTAGAAATCGAGGTTCATGACGTAGGCGATTTCTTCTTTGGATTTCGAGATGATTTCAACGTTAGCTTTTAAATTCTGAAGGATGGATTCTTTAACCCTGAATGCGTCTTCGCGGGTGAGGGTGAGCGCAGCCGAGTAGTGCAAATCGTCTCGATCAAGAAACTGAAGGTTGTTGATCGCATGCATTCGCCAGTTCGTGTGGTGGCGTAAAATCAGCTCGGACTCATTTGAAAGATGAATGTGTGCAGGGCCCGGCGAAAGTTCTCCGTCGGCTTCTTTCAGAATGCCGAGGCGAAGTAAGAAGTCGATGATGTCTCGCATGCGCCCGCGCGGAGTTTTGGTCGCGTCGGCCAACGCATCGACGGTCTTAAACGTTGCGATCCCGGTCGCGACATGGACAGCTCCGTAAATGTGACTCGAATAAAACCGTTCGCGATCTTTCAGCGATATTTCACTTTGCACATCAAGCCGCGCCTGAATGTTGAGTCGCTCATCTCGCATCGCTTTGATCTTTCGATCAAATCGCGCTTTGAGTTTCACATTCTCTGAGCGTGCTTTCAGCAGAAGCAAAATAAAGTACTCGCCCTCATCGTCGGTATGTTCAAGAAAGCTATTTACGGCTTCAGCCTGTTCGAGAGAGAGCTCGGCGCGACCTTTTAGAACTTGCGAGATAAACGTGGTGTGAACAGGGATGGCCGCGGCCAGTTGCTTGCGAAGGCCTGTTCTTGAGCCGTCGGCCCCAAGCTTTTCAAGCAAGTACTCGCGGTAAACAGTGAAATTCCAGATCTTCATTTTTCAATACTTTCAGATATTTACATCTTAAGTTACTTTTACTCTATCAATGATAGACTAATTTATAAGGAAAATCTCGAAGAATCCTACTCGGTGCGTTACCTTCCCTCTCGAACCCAAACGAGAGGAAGACTTATGAAGAATGTAACTGGATTTGTTTTAATGGCGCTTTTGGCGCTTCAGGCTGGCGCGACGGACGTGGGTGGCGTTTCAGACGCGCAGCTTACCGAGGCGCGCCTCCAGGGCACGTGGCAAGCCTTGGCCCGGGTCTGTGAATCAAGCGGACGTCCCGCGCGCGACGCGTTTACCTTGGGTCGCGACCGCATGCTGATTAACTTTAAGGGAACTCAGGCTTCGGTCGCAACGATGATCTAGGGTCAGAAGGCGAGCGATATATGGTTGGGAAGTGTTAATACCGAGCATCGCTATTTAGTCATGCGTCCCTGGAAGCCCGTCAAGTCCGACAAGAAAATCACAAAGGTCGAATTTGATCTCACGCAGTTTCCGACCCTGATCATCACGACCGGTGGCTTTGGCGAAGGTGGCTCGTGTTCTCCGGGCGAAACGCTAAAGACTTATTTCCGTCTCACAGGAGGGGCGAAGTGAAAAACCAATTCAAACTTCTGTTGTCATCACTTGTTCTTTTGAGTGGCGCGGTATCGGCGGCTCAGAACCAAGATCAGAATCAAGACCAGAACCAAGCCCAGAAAAAAGTGGTGGTGCGAGACAAGATGTTCGGCGGCTCGATGCAGAGCGTGGCGGTCTTTAAAAAGCCGCTCCGAATTCCGTTCGAGTCCTTGAAATCAGAATCTGACGTCGAAAAGTTGCGAAGTGATATTGAACAATCGGGAGGTAGCCGTCGAGACGTGCTGCTGACTTTGACCATCATGGACGGCGACGTGGTTCGAGCGACAGATTTCTACTCGCGGCTGAATGACAAGGTGAGAGACGACCTCGATCTTGTCTCAAAGCGGCGCGAGTTGTCGATGCCGATGGGCGAATCCGACGAGGATCTTAGCTACTGCATCGTCACGATCAACGCTTCAGGTCTCGAACGAGATGACAAGAATCGGCAGTTTTTGTTTCAACCGCAAAAAGAGACGATTCCGTTTCGCGAGCCGTTCTCGACCCCAAAATTCGTGAAAGTTCATCCCGCAACGTTTACCGAACAGCCGTTCGGAATGTTTCGAGAGCTTGCACCTCACGAACGCCCCAGCCCGATCACGCACGTTGGGCGTTCGCAGGAAATTCCGCTGTTCACCTGCTACCGATTCGCAACCGGGAATAGCGGACTGCGCGAGAAGGATTTCATTCAGATTTTCGGAGCCGACAACATCGAGTTGAGGAACAAATGAAAAAGTTAATATTGATATCGATGTTGCTTGTGGCTGCCCTAGCGACTTTCGCACGGTCTGCGAGTGCCCTCGATGAACGTCTTCAACAGAAGTCATGTCAGGCTCTTGTTTATGTTCGTCTCTTACCTTTAGCAGAAAAATATCTGACTCAGTTTCACATACCGGTGGAAAGCTTTGCTGATTGTACGGCGGTCATCGAACAGGCAATGAAAAGGTATGCCGAAGAGCGGCCCTACCTCGAGCCCCGAAGTCTCAGGGCTCGGTATGTTCTCTTTGAACCTGGTACCAGTTATTTCAGAAACTGGATCGCGAAAGGCGAACTTATGCACCAGCCTGAATCTGGCAAAGGCAAAGGTCAAAAGTGAAACCGATTTCTTCAGCTGTTTTTGCGGGCGGAAGACTTGCAAGCCATAAAGGCATGATTAAGCCCGGGTGTTTTGGTGGCCGACATTTGGTTCTCAGTTCGCTTCTACGCACGGGTCTCAGCGCTCTTGTCGTGGGCCTTGCGGCTTGTTCGAAAAGCGTAGGGCCCAATAGCGGCTCGATGCCGCCTTCTTTGACACCGCAGGCGCCTCGGGTTGCCGGCACCATCAACGGCGGCGGGGGCGCGGGCCTACGGTGCAATGGCAAACTTGAAGTGCTTGATCTTTTTGAAGCGCGAAAGCAGGGAATGAAGTTGGTCGCGGCACCGACTACAGCCGCCGACGCGATCACGCTTGTTGCCGTTCGCATCGCCAATCACTTCTGGAATCCCGAGACCATTGCGCTTCCTGACTACACCAAGGCTTTAGCCGAACACTTGATTCAGCCCATTATGGAGGGCCGACCTTTTAAAAACCATGCGACAGACGCCTTCGAGGAAGTTCACTTTGTTGACAGTCTTCCGCTTTCAAATGACTTCGGTCACTACGAAGTGCCCGCGGGTTGCGCGATTGAACAGATCGCGTATTTTTCAGACACGTCAACGAAGCTTTCGATCGTGAGAAGCGCCTGGGCCGAATTAGACTTCTTCTCGAAAGCAGTTCTCATTGCGCACGAGCTTTTTTACATGAATAACCGGCGTGAGGGTCTTGAGACACTTCGTGGAGAGACGGCTCGCACCTCAGAATTTACCAGACGCTTCGTCGGGCGACTTTTTGCTTCGAATCCGTTGCCATCGAAATCTGACTCGCTGCCGACAGATGGAAGCTTGCGCCGCTGTTCAACTGAAAACTCGACAGAAAGCTCGAACGACAAGCCGACCTTCTTCTACACGTATCAAAGTGCGGATTCGAAGCGAACGACGTTTGTCTTTAAAACCGTTCTCGGTCACTCATCACCGTATCTGCTTCGCACGGATCTGAATCGCGGTAAGAGCGAGGGCAAAGTATCTGCTGTCGGAGCTATGGCCCCGAAAGACGACTCGCTAATCACAGTGCAGGTGTTAAAACAGGTTGGCCAAGAACCGACCATGGAGTTCAAGACGTTCAGCGGAAA
>JALHOI010000118.1:0-3219 GCA_022843085.1 Pseudobdellovibrionaceae bacterium | reverse complement strand
AAGCAGCCGGTCGCTAAGTCCGCCGCAACGTTTTAGGTGCGAGAGGCTCTAAGCCTTCGGTCAGCTACCGGAGTTCGAGTTCGGCCTGGCCGTGCTCGAGGAACGAAGTCCCAGCGCCGGTTCTTCGGTAAACTGAAAATTGAACACGTCGTTTGTGCACAGGTGAATCAGCGAGCAGATCGAGCCAGTCCAGTGAGATTCGATTTTCATCTCCCGATACAGTTGCCGCAACCGTCTGCGCAAGAGGAATCATGGTGACAGAAAGAAAAAGCTGATTCGTTTCGTTATCCATCGGAATCACGAAATCCGATGACCAAGGCTGTAGGTGAGCGCTCTTCATCTCGTGAAGTTCGCTTGCCTGACAAACTTCGGATTCCGTTTGCATGGCGTAGGAGTTGTCGACCGAAGCGTTAGCAAACAATTGCTTCTGGCCAACAACCTTAGATTCATTAACCACGGTCAGGTCCATTCTTGCGACTTCTTTAAATTCAGCCGACGTCACGCAGTTCATCGCGGTAATCTGTCCGTTGTCGCGATCGATCTGTGTCGTTGTGACCGGCCTTACACCGTCTGAGATCGGCAGCTCTGAAATTTTGAGGCTGAAATGAATGTCTCCGAGAACCTTCGAATTGTAATATGCGTTCATGAAGCGCGGTCCTGCCAGTGCAACCTGGCTGAATAGCGAAATGCTTACTACGAACATTAGGACTGAATTTAAATTTTTCACGAGATGCTCCCCCAATTGAAATTTCCCCTAGGCCAGAGTGCTAGTCGCGAAGTTCAGTTTTGAATACGAGAAGTTTGTCAGGATACGGTTTAGGTTGAACGGGTCGTTGGTTGAGATGGGCAGAGATTAAACAAGATTTCAGGTTTGATTTTAGAGCTTTTAAATTGCGCTGAGTGTCGAGTAGGCCCTCAGCATGCGATGGAATCGATTTTATCAGCTGGCGGCGCTTTGCGTTCTAGTTTTTTCTCAGCGGGATGTTTTTGCGAGCGGTCGGTGCGAGAGCCTTTTTCTTTCGTCGAACGCCGCCCGAGCTGTTCAATTGCGAGAAAATCTTGCGGCGCGGGGCGATGAGTTTATCAAACTGAATAGCCGTGATGGAATCGTCTCGACCGACGTCCTTGCGATTGGGGCAGGACCGATGACGGCTGCGTTCGCTGCTAACTACCGAGGCGGACGCCTGCTCGCGATCGAGGCGACGTCCTACGCAGGCACGTTCGATCGTGGGCGCAACTCGTTTTTTATGAATCTTCCAGAAGGCGATCAGCGCCGAAGTACAATCCGATCAGTTTATCAGATTCCAGGGTCTTCAGTCGGTATGGAGCAGATCTTAGCAAATCCGAACGTTCCTCGCGTGGCCTTGGGCGAGCGGACATTTCCTGGTGCGGGCGCCGTCGGCGATCTCACTCTCGAAGCTCTCAATGGTTCACGCACACCAGTGCGGTTTAATACCCGAGTTTTACCAATTGAGTTTTCGAGCGGCGGTCTGACTGTAAAAACCGACACGGGTCTCACGATTCAGGCAAAGTATGTGATCATGGCAGGTCATGGTGAGCCAAGATTATCTTCTCCTGGCGGTCAAGACGTCGAATCAGCGTGGATTTACGCAACAGATAAAAACAAATCGCATCGAAGAATACTTCATTCAGATGACTTCGCGATTGAGAACTCTGAACTGTTGACGAGGCCGGGTCGCGCAGTTGTCACAGGCGACTCATACGGTGCTTTGATTTCATTGGATAAACTTCTGAGAAATCCAAAAGTTAAAAAAATATTTTGGGTCGGAAAAACCGTTCCGGCGGTGGCTCAGACTGAACCAGAACTTTACCGCAATGTTCTAGATGCTGTCGCCAATGGGCGAATTGCCTTAGTCCGCGGAGCAACCCTGAGGTCATTTGCGGTCTCGAATCCGAGCGCAGTCGGTGTTCAAATTGCAGAAAAACAAGGTCAAGAAACGAAAGTTAGAAACTTAACAGTAAGTCAGCACGTACTGGCGATGGGCTATCACCCCGAAAATCAACTCTTCGGCCACCCCGATATAAACCCCATTCACGAAACTGTCGTTGGCTTTTTGCCTGTTTCAAACGGTGTGCGATCAGACGTCGAAACAGAAATTGCCGGTCATGCCAATGGGGTTTACTTCTTGGGCTTCCGCCAAGGAATTTCGAATACGAAAAAACACTGGTTCGATCTGGGTTTGCGCAGTTGGTTTGATTATACCTTTCGGGCGGCAGCTTTGGGGTCGGCTCTATCGACCGACGCAGTTTCAAAACTCGTTTTGACGAAAAATCCAGTGACCGAAACTATTCCGAAAGCCTCTTTCGGTACTGATAGTCGCGACTTATCTTCTGACTTATCGCCTCACTTCTCGTTGGACAAACGCTCGGCGCATTTTGACCTTCAAGTTGCGATCGGCTGGGCCCTACGAGGTCACGTCGTTTCCCCGAAGAGAGTTTACAAGCTTCGCCTGCGACTCGCGATGATTGACGGCTTATGGAAGATCGAAACCTCGTTTGATACAAAACGTAAAACCTCAGCCGGTGGTTTTGTTTTGCCAAATGGTGCCCAAAGCTTTTTTGATGAACGAGTTCAAACCGCCTTTCATCATTTAACTGAAGATTCGGCAGCGGCAGAGTTGGTCGTTACAATACCCGTGGTCGGTGGTGCACTTTCGATGGATCAAATGGCTGTTCTGTCGGCAGATTATTGAAAAGTTTTTTGTTTCGCTGGTGAGTGCCGTGACGTCTGTCACACGGCTTCCGAAAAGATCTTCGAAGCTTCGCCTTTATCCTATCGGTCTAGTTTTGTGCAAAAGCGGCCAAGTTTGAGAATCAACTCATAGCCGCCGAGAGAAGCTTTCGGCATGCTGTCCAAGGGGGATAATATATTGAAAAACATCTTTGCCCTGGCTCGAAGTAAATTCATAAAAAAAGATGTGGGCGTTCTTATCGCGATGAGTCTTGTGATCGCATTTTTTTTCGTTCCGATCGGTGCGACGGCCGCAGGACTTACGGGTGATGAGATTGTTAAAAAGGCAGAAAAGTTCAGATTTCCAGAAGAGCCGGTCAAGTTCACAGTGACTGTTAAAGACCTCAACGGCACGAAGGTCGTCAAAGAATCCGAATATGTCGTCATCGCCGGAAACGACCAGCAATCTATCGTTGAGACCGTTAAACCCGATCGAAGCCGTGGACGAAAGCTACTGATGGTCGACA
>JALHOI010000117.1 GCA_022843085.1 Pseudobdellovibrionaceae bacterium | reverse complement strand
GATGGGAATCGCGAGCATTGCATTTCTACGAGTAGCGCCGATCATGTCGGCTTGAAAAGTTCCGGTGGTACTCGGGGTGTAAACTTGTTCGACAAGGGCATCGATGGTTACGGTTCTGTCGTAGCTTTGCATGACCATGGCAAGCGTTGCGGGGCCGCAGTGTCCTGCGGCCTGCTGAATATACGGAACATTGTCGATTTTGAAACTACGAGGCTCGTCTCGTCTGGCTGTGAGGCGCACGTCAGCCTGCGGAGTCGCACTTGCACAACCCATGAGTGCGAAGAGCGCAATTGCTGCCGCGCTAGAAACAAGGACACGGCACATTTAGATCCGCTTGATTAAAAATATAATCAAAACAACTACCAAAATTGCGATTAAGATATCGCCTCCGGCACGAGCTTCATCCATCTGCTTCGAAAGCTGTTTCAATTCGGTCTCGGATAACGAGGCGATTCGAAGTTTGACCTCGTTCTCTGAAAGACCCTTTGCCACCAACTGTTGACGAACATCGTCGCGATTCAAAAACGTATCGACGTTGGCTTGTGCCTCTGCGCGGGTAAGCTCTTCAACAACGACCGCGGTGGAAATCATCTGCCCTTTTGCTGCTTCAGCGATCGCAACGTGAGGAATATTCGAAAGCAATGCAACCATTGATAGCGCGCAGAAGGTTCGAAGAGAGCGGGTGAATGTCATGTTGGACCCTTTCAGGGTGACGAGGAAATCTATCTCAAGCATAAGAGCTAAATCGGTTTCTGCAAAGGCTTAACCTTGTGGCATTTCGTCGAATCGGGCGGGGAAATTTGCCCGAATCAGTTGATGGCGCTTCCGTTCGATATCAAGATGCATTCATGTTTTAACCCGAAGTAGGAGCATGAACGGCTATGGAAAATATCAGCCACACAGTCGCCGGGCTTGCCGCCGGTGAGCTTATTCACCGGTCTCTCGCTGGTGAAGTGAACGTCGAAAATCAATCGCTTCGTCGAAAGCTCCTTTTGGTCACGTGTGCGGTAGCGGGCAACTTTCCTGACCTCGATTTGGTTTTTACCAACCTGCTTCCCAAACCGCTCGGTTATTTGCTTCACCACCGCGGCCATACACACACCCTTCTCTACGCAGTTCCTCAGGCTCTGTTGCTGGCGATACTAATTTGGGTCTTGTGGCCGAAAGCGCGAAATCTTCTACGCGGAAGTTCGACAGCTCGTCGTGGATTCGCATTTGCACTGACGGTAGGCTTTGGTCTTCACTTCTTGATGGATTATTTAAATTCATATGGCGTACATCTGTTTCATCCCTTTGACTCGCGATGGATTTACGGCGACATGGTTTATATTGTTGAACCGTTTTTTTGGTTCGTTTTTGCGTCACCACTTCTTGTCACATTGAAACGACGCTCGATTCGCAATCTTTTGACATTTGCGATGGTGAGTCTGCAGTTCCTTTTTTGGTGGCGCGGCTTTTTGCCGATGGGCTCACTCGTTCTTCTCTTCGCCTTGGGCGGTATTCTCGCAATATTGGAAAAACGCGGGCCGACCAGAAGTCGTCGTGCCCTCACTCTCGCATTTGCCGCCGCCTTCTCGTTTGTCGGCGTTCAGTACTATGCCTCGACTGAGGCGAAGCGGCTGGTTAGAGCGGGGCTTGCAGCCCGTGATGCTGGGGCCACTCTCTTAGATGTCGCCGGCTCGTCTTCTCCGACGAATCCGTTTTGTTGGGGCTTTGTTGCCGTTGAAAAAAACGAACAGCTCGGAACGTACCGTTTGACTCGGGGTCGCCTCAGTCTGCGTCCTTCGATTTATTCCGTTTCAGATTGTTCGAATAGCCTGCTTGCGGCGAACAAAGACGAGTCTGAGATCGCACCGGGACTTATAATTGCTTCGGCAGAAACGGGAGATCTCAACCTCTTGCGCAAGACGGTGAAGGAAAACTGCAATTTACTTTCGTGGTTTCGTTTCGCACGTGCGCCTTACCTGACAACGGCATACGCCGTCGACGTACGGTTTTCGATGGCAGGAGGCGCCGGAAATTTTTCATACTTTGATGTGGATGACTTCGACGCAGAAGAATGCGCTGGTCCCATCCCTCAGTGGGGTTTTCCTCGCGCTGATTTGATTGCGAAACCCGGCGAAAATAGCGACCTCCTACGATAAACTGAACGGGAATGCCGCTGCCTTTTCGGATCTGATCGAGGTAATGTCGGGTTTTGAGGAGATTCTAGAATGATTAAAGCTCAAGGTTTTGCCGCTCTGTCACCTACGACCGCACTTGCTCCGTTCTCGTTTGAACGTCGCGATCCGAAACCGAATGACGTTGTTATTGATATTAAATTCAGCGGCATTTGCCATTCTGATATCCACCAGGCGCGAGACGAGTGGGGTGGTTCGAAATTTCCGATGGTGCCGGGTCATGAGATCGCAGGTGTCGTTCGTGAGGTTGGCAGCAGCGTATCCAAGCACAAAGTCGGCGACCACGTCGGGATTGGATGTTTTGTCGATTCGTGCCGGGTCTGCGATCCCTGCAAACGCGATCTTGATCAGTACTGTGAACAAGGCAACACGCCGACTTACAACGGTTTTGAACGCGGAACTAAAATTCCAACCCAGGGCGGGTACTCGAACGTTATTGTTGCCGACGAAAACTACGTTCTTAAGATTCCGAAGTCGCTGCCTCTCGACAAAGCGGCGCCCCTCTTGTGCGCGGGAATCACTTTGTATTCACCGCTAGTTCATTGGAAGGCGGGACCTGGAAAAAAGGTTGGCATCATGGGACTTGGCGGCCTTGGCCACATGGGCGTGAAGATCGGTCGTGCTCTTGGTGCTGAGATTACGGTTTTAAGTCATTCGGAAAAGAAACGTGATGACGCAATGAAGATGGGTGCACACCACTTCGTTTCAACTCACGACGCTGAGGCCATGAAGAAGTATTCGAACTACTTTGACTTGATCATCAATACGGTTTCGTCAGCCGACATCAACATGGGCGATTATTTTGGTCTCTTGAAACTTGATGCAACTTTAGTCGCGGTCGGCGCACCGGATAGACCGCTCTCCGTGCACCCGTTTCCGCTTATAATGAAACGGCGAAGTTATGCAGGGTCCGTCATTGGCTCGATCAAAGAAACGCAAGAGATGCTCGACTTCTGCGCGAAGCACTCGATTACTCCAGACATCGAAGTTATCGCACCCAAGCAAGTTAACCAGGCGTATGAACGAGTTTTGAAGAGTGACGTTCGATATCGATTTGTCATGGATATGGCGAAACTTTAAGCGTCAGATCATTTCGATTTTGTCAGTAGGTCGTAGGCGGTGCGAACTTCAGTTGTAAATTGTCGACGTTGGTTCGCGCTGGCTTCGAAGTTAATCTCGAGGCGCCTCCATTGACCTGACACTGATTTTACATCAGCCCACCGAACCCCGTCTTTATCGTGAAAATGTAAAAACGGAATCGATTTAAAATAGAAAACGTTCGGACTCTTTTCGCGCAGGCCAGTTAAACTGCGAATCGCGTCAATTTCTTTCGACAGGTCTAATAAATCTGCGGGCTTCGTGTGTCCCATCTTATAAAACCGTTTCGCAGCTTGATTGAAGATCGGCCCATTCCTCTTCGGTCATTATAGGGGGATCAGTTCTGCCGCGATCGGCCTCCCAAAATCGTTTCGCTCGCGCTGCGCTTCCGGGGTGAGTTGATAGAAACTCGAGGCGGCCCGAAGTCGGATCGCGTTGCTCGAGTCGGACGAAAAATTCCGATGCTCCGATTGGAGAAATACCTGCCGCGAGAAGCCGTTTCAGCGCACCGTCGTCGGCTTCTTCTTCCATCTCGCGACTCAGCTTCATCCCAAGAATTTGGGCGGCTGTGCTTGGATCAATCAGCAGGAAGCCCGACACGTCGCCCGCAAGCGCGTTCAGCAAACCGGTGAAAAGCGCGGAGCGAATAATTGATTCGACGACGTGGCGTTTTTCAACATGCTCGATTTCATGGGCTAGAACACCCGCGAGTTCGGCGGGAGTTTGCACGTCCATCAAGAGCGGTTTCAAGATCCAGATCTCGCCGCCGGGAAGGGTAAAGGCGTTATTGGCGTTCAGAGAAAGAATCTTTACTTTTGTGCTCGCTCGGTTCTCGGGATCATTGCGATAAAGCCGAGCAAGAAGTTTATCTAGCGCAAAAGATTGTTTTGAATTGAGCGTGCACTCGTTTTTCAGGCTGTCGCGTTCGACCAAGGCGAGTACTTTCTGCTCTTGCTCGAGAGTGACCTTCGTCGCCAGATATCGAGTCAGCACTCGCGAATGCCAAAGACCCACAAACACGACAGCGAGAAGAGCGATGAAGCTCGGAATCAAAATTCTTTTCGTATCTCTGAGATCATTTATCGCCCAGACCCGTTTGCTAATATTGAGTGCTGCTACGACTGAAGGGTCGACGACCTCGACACGGTCTTCGCCCGCCGCGCATCCGATTACAACCGAGACCGAGTGGCTTTCGTCTCTGAAGATTGAACCGAGGGGCCAACGGCCGGCTGTGCCTTCAGCCGTTTCGATTCTTAAAACATTACCCTCGATGAAAAGGTCGACAGGGACAGAAACCGCATTGAGGCCGTCGAAGTATTTTCCGCGGACGATCATTTAGAAGCCCAGATCAAGATCGTATTCGAGTACCGTCTGTTCGGCGAGAGAGCTGCCGTCACTGAGGCTTGCAGTCACAGCAGCCATATCGAAGGCGCCCTCAATTTTAATGTTAGTAACAAAGAGGCGAAGTCCCCAGTTGTAGATCCAGGGCGTCGCGAGCCCGAAACTCAGAACAGTGCCGAAGTAGGCACAGATGCCGTAGATGAGAAGATCGCTGCCTTTAAGTGTGAATAGAAATCGCGAGCTTTGAAACTTCGTATGATTGAGTCGGAACTCGACAAGGGAACGTATGAACCACGGAAGATAAAATCCAAGCGTAATGAAAGACAGAAAAATGCCTTTGAAGCACAGCGCTGCGTACTCGCCGCTGATTCCGTTGAAAGAAAAATAGGCGTTGCCAAGCCGAGATCGGTTGGTCAGAAACGTGCGCTCCGAATTTTTAAACCACGGGTAGTAAATTCCAAATGTAACAACGCTGAGAAAAGCCCCTAAAAAATAGAGTCGGAAGAATTCATTCGTACTTTCTTTGTTTTTATCGACGCCAAATTTTATTTCCCGCCACTTCGTTCTCGAAAGTCGATACCGAAGCCCGGCGTAAGTCGCCAGCGCAAAAACTGCGATGTAAGCGAAGGGCGTGACGAACGGAAGAAGTACTGCGCTAAATGGTACAATTCTGGTGATCAAACCGATCGTCAGAAATGCTGCGATCAAAAGTCCGATTAGTTTTGCCCAGCCTTTGAATAACTCAAGACCGGTACCTGTGTATGAGGCCCGGTCGCCCAGAAACGAAACGTGACCCCAAACGTAACGTCGTAGGTTTGTGCGTGCCCAAGGTCGATAAAGACCAATCGTCACGATAGTGAGCAACAAATTTTTTAAAAACAGCAGTGCCATCTCGACGCCATCACCCGAGTACTCGAAATTGTGCGTGGCTGTTGAGCTCGGCGGTGTGGTGTAAGGATCATGAACAACCTCGTTCTGAGGCGTTTGATCAGGCTGATATTCAGACATGCGGGCTCCAGTTGAAAGTTGGGGCCGAGTCTCTTAGTCAAAACATACGAAGTCAAAATTAAGCTCAAAGAAATGACCGTTGCGATCGCATCAGATCGCACGTAGCCTCGGCTATGCTGCGAAATCTATTTATTTTGGTGCTGATTGGCACAGTATTCATCCCGTTGTTCTCAGTTTCGTCCTCTGCACGTGATTCGTCGGGCCAGAATTTTGGAACAAAAAGTATTTCTACGAACGCTGTGAGTATGGACGCCGCCCCTTCTTGGTTAACCCAGTCGCGGGTTGAGGCAGTGACTGACCGGATACAGCAAAAGCTTGAATGGACGGTCCGCAAAATTAAGGTGCTGTGGTTCTATTCGGACGTCGAGTTTCAAAGGTCACATTCCTTGGGACCCAACGCGATTGCAGTGACCAGTCGCCGTGGCGAAGTTTTAACTGTACTTATGGGCCCTTCTGTCACGACCAAAGAATTCGACGAGGTTTTTGGTCACGAACTTACTCACGTGATTGTATCACAAAAGTATAAAGGTGCTATTCCGGCGTGGTTTGAAGAAGGTCTTGCGAACCATTATGGTGGCCATCCAAAAGTCGATTACAAGTGGCTGTCGAAACAACCCTCGATCGCAGACGTTAAAACTCTTGCCCACCCAATGCGTGGTTCGGTTCAAGATATTCGCTATCGGTACAAGGCGTCTCAAGCGCTGGCCGAAATGCTTGATAAAAAATGTCAGCTCGAAAACCTGGTTCGGCTCAGCGTGAAGCGCAAAATGGAAGATTACATAATCACGTACTGTGAAATTCCGGACTTAAACAAGGCGTTCAAGGCGTGGGTTTCGAAGAACGCTGAGCGCTAGTTCGAGATACGCTCGAAATTTGCTGCAGTTCGCTGGCAAGTTTCAAGTCGGCAACCAGTTCTGCAAATTTCTGTTCGCGATCAGCGTCAGAGGCTGCACGCAAAATCGCTGATGGATGCCAAGAAAGCATCGCATCCTCGCGGTGATCTCGCGATCGAAGGAGCCGACCACGTTCCTCACCGACTCGCGGCAACCGGCCTAGCCAGGAGGTACCAGCAGTGGCTCCAAGCAATACGACGATTTCAGGTTTCACCAGTGCGATCTCTGCCTCAAGCCATGGACGACACGCATGCATTTCAGAACCCGTCGGCTTCTGGTGAAGGCGGGTCGTGCCGACTGGCTTGTACTTGAAATGTTTGACCGCGTTGGTCACGTAAATTTCGGATCGAGCTAGCTCTGCAAGTTTCAAAGCCTGATCCAATATTTTTCCGGCTGGTCCAGCAAAGGGTCGACCCTCGTGGTCTTCATTATCGCCCGGCTGTTCGCCGACGACCACAATTCTGGCGGTCGCTGGGCCATCACCGAAGACGGTTTGTGTTGCGTGTTCGAACAGGGGGCATGCCTGACACACTGATGCAAGCCGTCTGAGTTGATCGAGATTCTGATGAGGCGCAACGAGCGCAGCCTTCGGTTGGTTCCGGGCCAATTCCTCTAATCGCTCTGGAGCCTCGCGAATCAGGTCGCGAATGATTTCTGCCTCTGGCAAATTCTGCCAGTACTTTTGTGGCATCTCGGCTTGCATCGCCTTGATTTTAACTCTCGCCGGATTGAAAATCGATTTGTAGTAAGTCTTCCAAACTTCATCCATGTCGTCTTTGTGCGGGAAGTCGCTTAGGGGAATTCCTGCACTATAAGTCAAAGCCTTTAAATCCCAGTGGGCTGATAGATCGGGCGTGAAAATCGACCAAGCGCGGTCGCCGAAGCGACGCATGAAAAATGGCGCGCCTAGCTTTAGACATCTGTGTTCGGGTTGATGCCAGGCTACGTAGCGAAGGCCGGCTTCGTCGCGGATTTCTTTGAATCGCACGAAGGCGTGCATTTTGTGAATGTCGCGAGCGATATCTTTGGCAAGTCTGCGCAACCGCAACACATCGTCGTCGATTGTGACCTTCATCAAATTCGAATTTTCATGTTTCAGTCGATACAGGGTTCGGTAGAGCAGGTCCCAGCGATCATCATCTCGCGCTGACGCTACGATTGACGCTACTTTCATGAAGTCTGGATCGACACGAAAATTTTCATTTTTTGTCATCTGCGGTTGATCGACAATAAAACTAAATCCCGCCTGGCCCGTACGATTTTGCGACCACATAATCTCGGAAGGATGCGTGTTCTTAGCAAGCTGGTTGCGCGCTTCAATTCGCCAGGCTTCGAATTCGGGTTCGAAGTCGACGGTAATCACAACTGGCCCGACTTCGCCTCAACTGCCGTTTCAAACAGCGAGAGCTGTTGATCTTTTGGCTTTAACAGCGATCCCAGACTAAGTTTCTCGAGCTTGAAAACGTCGGGATTGTGATCAGCAGTCGTCACAAAATACTTTGCTCGGCCAATGACGATTCGCAGTTTCGCTAGATCAAGAAGAGTGATTTTATGAAAGCGCCTCAACTGAATCAAACGTTCTACATTGCGAACACCGATTCCAGGAATACGCAGCATATCTTCTCGAGGAGCCGTGTTCACATCGACAGGAAAAAAGCCACGATGATTCATCGCCCATGATGTCTTAGGGTCTAAATCGAGTGAAAGATTGGGTGCATTCAAGGTCGTCAGTTCTTCGGACTTGAATCCATAAAATCGCAGCAGCCAATCAGCTTGGTAAAGTCGATGCTCGCGAACGAGCGACGGCCGCGTGACGGGAAGTAGGGCGTGGGCGAATGGGATCGGGCTATAAGCCGAATAGTAAACGCGACGAAGCTTAAAACTACCATAAAGATTTTCAGACGTTTTTAAGATGGTCGCATCAGTCGATGGTGTG
This sequence comes from Pseudobdellovibrionaceae bacterium, assembly GCA_022843085.1. Lineage (GTDB taxonomy): Bacteria > Bdellovibrionota > Bdellovibrionia > Bdellovibrionales > JAMPXM01. Next base: position 12 of record JALHOI010000117.1, on the reverse strand, counting down.
GCGCCGACAATC
>JALHOI010000116.1 GCA_022843085.1 Pseudobdellovibrionaceae bacterium | reverse complement strand
ACCACGTCCGCCGCCACCGCCGCCGAAGCCGCCGCCGCCGCGTCCGCCGCCGCCACCACCGAAGCCACGACCGCCGCCGCCTTCACGAGGCGCCATTGGTTTTGCTTCGCTAACAGTCATTGCACGACCTTCGTACATTGCGCCGTTGAACTTTGTGATTGCAGAAGCTGCTTCTTCATCAGTTCCCATTTCAACAAATCCGAAGCCTTTGCTTCGACCTGTCTCACGGTCTGTGATGATTTTTACTGACGTTACTGTTCCACACTCTGAAAACGAATCAGTAAGTGCTTGTTCAGTAGCTGTGTATGGCAGATTGCCAACGTAGAGTTTCTTACCCATAAAACCTCCTTAAGGCTTGGGGGGCCACTTCGGAGGACTGGGTTCTCAGAACTAATTCCTGAGATGGCCCGAAGACTCGAAGACCGGCTAGTTGCCAACACTGTAGCACACCTCCGAAGAAAAGGTAGTGGCTTCATTCTGGAACCAGCAATCTCCTTTAAAACCGCTTAAAAGCGAGATCACTGAATATTTCGAACTATTAAGGCATTGTTGAAGCTTTTAGGGGGGGCAAACAATCCCGACCGATGGTCCGTTTCCGCAATTTCGCATCCATGCCCACAACCTGAACCCAACCTGACCTAAACCTTTGAGCTTCCTAAAAACTCAAATCATAATCGGGCGATGCTTAATTACAGTTGGCGCGACGTCGTAGGCTTTTTTGCGAAGATTTGTCTGCCCCTTATTTTTGTCTCTGGGTTGTGCATTTGGTTCGTTGACTCGGCGGCCGCGCAGTTCTTCAAGCCTCGGTATGGAAACGCGGTGCATCTTTGGGCGAAGGAAACCACGGATATTGCGAAGGCCGGCCCCTACTTCGCGGTCACCGGGGGACTTTGGCTTTTGTTTTACTCGCTTCGAAAGTTTCGACGGCCAACCCTTGCGATGGAAAAGGCACAGAGTTGGGCCCTTCGCGGGTTTCTTGCTTTTGTTGTCAGTGGAGTACTCGTGCAATTGCTCAAGCACGTCATTGGCCGCAAAAGGCCCTACGCAGATGGTGCATTGTCTGGACATCAATTCGAACCGTTTACGACAAATTACGAGTTTCATTCTTTGCCTTCTGGTCACTCGCAAGTTCTATTCACAGCGGCGACAATTTTGTCGGCGATCTGGCCGCGCGTTTGGTGGGTTTGGCTTTCAGTTGCTGCGACTTTTTCAGCGACTCGGGTCATCACGCTCAACCACTGGGTGAGCGATGTCATAGCGGGAGCTGCCGTGGGCCTATTTGGAACAGTTTTAACATTTAGGTTGCTCAAGCTTCGAAGTCGAAAAACGTTGTCGTCGGTTCTTGCGATTGCCGCGTTCAGCGCCGGGCTTGCGATTTCGCAACAGAGCCGCGCCGACGAAGGCGGCCCATTTGGTGTTGGCTTAGTCCTTGGTGATCCGACAGGGCTCAGCGCGAACTACCGACTTAGCCCGCTTCGGTCGATCGACGGTGCGGTTGCCTGGTCGTTCGGATCAAACTCAGGGTTCGAGCTTCACTCGGACTATCTGTGGCATCGCGCTGCGATTTTTCGAGCCGATCAAGTCGCGTTCGATTTGCATTACGGTGTTGGTGGCCGATTGCTTTCGCTGAATAATCGTAAAGATGATCGAACCAGACTTGGATTGAGGTTGCCCGTTGGACTTGCAACCAATTTCAACCAGCGAACGATTGAGGTTTTCGGCGAGTTAGCCTTTGTGATGAACTTCATTCCGTCGACGTCAGCCGACCTCGATTTCGGCGTTGGTGCCAGGATCTATTTTTGATCGCGTCGACATCGGGTTTGCAGTACAACACCAAGATTGAGCGCTTCGACTTGAATGGTTTCAGCCTCGAATTGGAAATGCTCGCTGATATCGATGAGACAATCGACCAGCTGTTTGACCTTTATCAAGCTCAAGGCGAGACCGAACTTTTCGAAGAGATGTGCCCCTATTTCGGAACTCTGTGGCCGGCGGGGCGCGTATTAGCAGATTTTTTGGCGGCCTCGCCAGAACCTCAAGAGCGTCGTATTCTCGAATTGGGTTGTGGCCTTGCACTGCCTTCGTTGTACCTTGCAAGGCTTGGCCGCATCGTACACGCGACCGATGTACACCCCGATGTTCCCACCTTTCTTGAAAGAAATCGGGCACGGAACAAGGTCGACGGGCCAACGTTTACGACCCTCGATTGGCGCACAGTCCAGAGTGGGGCCCACCTATGGGATCTCGTTCTTGCGAGCGATGTGCTTTACGATAAGACCCAACCACCGAGTTTGCTTAATTTTCTGACTCGCAACTTGGCTCCGGGCGGACGGATGCTATTGGCTGATCCCGGCCGCACTTACGTTCAAGGATTTTTTCATGACGCCGCTCAACACGGGTTTAGCGTAAAAACTCATGGCTCGTTTGGAGTCTTGATTGGCGAACTGAAGCGGGACGTGGTCTCATAGTCCGAATGCCCAACACGGAATCGGGGAAATCTAAAATGCGTCAGACGGCTTTTGAACGTCGTGCCGGCCTCGTTGCAGTGGCTGATCGCAAACAACGACAGATTCGTTTTTTTACTTTTCTAATCGCTTCGGGTTTGTCCTTTTGGGCCTCGGTGGAACCGAAAGCAGGCTGGCTTGCAGGTTTGGGCTGGGTTGGATTTATCGCGACCGTTGTTGTTCATCGCCGTTTGAGAGCACGAGCGACTCGTCTCGATTGGCGGTTGCGTCTTGAAAAGCGTCTCGAAAATTTGCGTGCACTTCAGCCGACCGACGAGCTGACCTGGAATATCGAGCTGGCGGAAGACGAGTCGGGACGGGCGATCCGCCGACTTGTGCGAGATCTCGATATTTTGCCTTCAGCCGAGGGCGGTGGGTCGTTCGCGTCTCTCTTTCCGTTTTTTTTGTCGACGGCTGGTCAAGCCCGTTTCATCGATATTTTAACGAAACCGGTTTCCGGGCTAAGCGAGATTTTGCGGCGCCAGGGCGTGATTAAATTTTGGGAAAAGCGGGTTGTTCTTCGCCGAAAAATTCTTCGGATCTCGTCGGCCATGGAAGCCATGCTCGACACGGTCTCGCTCAGCCAAGCGGCACGTGCCGAAGTCGCGCCGTTAAATGCAATGCGGTGGTTCGGGCTGGTCGTCGCTGCGCAGATTTTGTTTTTTGCCCTGTGGGCAGTCGCGATTTTCGCCGAAAAAAAATGGATTGGCACAGTTGGCCTCGTCGCGTGGTTGGGCGCCTACGTCATCGTTTCGCGTCGGATAGATTTATTTGCGGCCTACCCCAGGTCGATGCTGCTCGGAAAAAACTTGCGTGTGCTTCACGACGTTTCGAAAGTTTTAAGTCGCGTTTCGCATTGGCCTGAGGCCGAACTCTCGGCATTTGCCGGCGACAAGAATCCGGTGCAGGCGTTGCGGTCAATTGAGCGCGCTGCCGGGGCCCTCGGAATTCGACAGAACCCTCTGCTCGCTTTGATTATCAATTTCATTATTCCGTGGGATCTTTTTTGGACGATTCGATTCGACACTGCACGACGGCGTGTTTCTGAGGCGCTGCCGTCGTGGCTTGGTGCTCTTGCCGAGCTCGAAGCTTTTATAGCACTCGCCGAGTGGAACGCGGCTCACGGCAAAACGCTTCCGATTTTTGTCGACAGCACGAGCGAGAGTATTTTGGTCGAGGAGAAGGAACTTGCGCACCCTCTGCTGCCAATTTCGAAACGAATCGCAAACGATTTGTTGATTTCAAAAACAGCGCGCAATCACTTAGTTACCGGCTCGAACATGTCGGGTAAAAGTACATTTTTAAGGGCAGTCGGACTTAATCTGCTTCTGGCTCACGCGGGCGCGAAGGTCACTGCGCGCTCTCTCAAGCTAGTTCCACTGCGGCTTGAATCCTCAATGCGCCCGGCGGATTCACTGTCAGACGGTTTTTCTTCTTTTTATTCTGAAGTTTCGGACCTCGTCGAAATTGTGAAGCTTGCGCAGTCGGAATCAGCAATTTTTTATTTGATCGACGAGATCTTTCGCGGAACGAACAATCGCGAACGGCGCATCGGGGCTGAAGCCGTCATACGAGCGCTCGCCAAGACTTCGGCGATGGGCTTTGTTACGACCCATGACCTTGACCTCGCAGCTCTAGAGGGCGCCGTGCCGACCCTTGAAAATCATCATTTTCGTGACGACGTTACCGATGGCGTGATGACGTTCTCATACGAGTATCGCTTTGGGCCATGTCCTTCAACGAATGCACTTAAGGTGATGAGAACGGCTGGCCTTCCCGTACCGATGTAACGCCAAGTAAAAAGGGATTGAATGTCGTCGGTTTATTTTGTTTTTGCGCATCCCTTCCGTAGCCGCTCTCGCGTGAACCGAGCGGTTCTCGAGCGAGTGCGGGGTTTGACTAACGTGTCGGTGAACGACCTGTATGAAAGTTATCCTGACTTTCACATCAATTCCGAGATCGAGAAGAGAAGCGTTCTTGAAAGCGATGTCATATTTTTGCAGCATCCGTTTCTTTGGTACAGCATGCCGCCGCTTTTAAAATTGTGGTTCGACGAGGTTTTTGAATTGGGTCTTGCGTACGGAGAAGGCGGAATAGCATTTCGAAATAAAGTTTTGCAACTATCGGTTACAGCAGGAGGCCCGAAAGAGGCTTATAGTCGAAATGGTCGCGACGTAGCCTCGATCACCGAATACACGAAGCCGTACGAAGAAACTGCGGCGGTTTGCGGAATGGGGTGGGCGCGGCCCCTTGTTTATTTCGGCAACGAAGGATCATCTAATGACGTCGTTGAGGCTCATGCCGAGAAGGTGCGCGATCTAGTCTTGTCGTACTCGAATCCCGAGTATCGGACGCTTGAAACGTCGGCGTCCGAGATTCGTACGGGCGTTTTATGAGTCAGGGATTTTTGTATAGCGCATTAATCTTTTTGGCCTGCGCAGTTCTGTTCGTTCCGATCTTCCAGAAGCTGGGGCTTGGTTCGGTACTCGGCTACCTTCTAGGCGGAATTGTCATTGGGCCCTGGGGTTTTGGATTCATAACAAACGTCGAAGACATTCTACATTTTTCAGAGTTCGGAATCGTACTTTTTCTCTTTTTGATCGGTCTTGAGCTTGAGCCTAAACGTCTTTGGAGTTTGCGAGTCCCGATCTTTGGTTTGGGCAGCCTACAAGTTTTGCTCACGACAACTGTTTTCGCGATCGGCGCGTCGCTTCTTGGCTGGTCGTGGCAGATATCACTGCTGGCAGGAATGGGCTTCGCACTGTCGTCAACCGCCATTGCACTTCAAGTCTTGAAAGAAAGAAATACGCTGCAATCGAAAGCCGGCAACTCGGCGTTTTCGATTCTCTTGTTTCAAGACATCGCCGTAATTCCGATGATCGCGGTTTTGCCGCTGCTCGCGCTAAGTTCAAACGTCGTTGATCCTTTAGCTGTCGGCGATCCGAAGTGGTTGGCGGTCATAAAGCTCATTGGGATTTTCGTCGTTGTTATCTTTGTCGGGCGAATGGCGACTCGGCCGGTTCTGCAGTTTGTTGCAAAAACCCGCCTTCGGGAGATTTTCACGGCCTTTGCGCTTCTTCTAATCGTGGGAATGTCTGCTTTGATGCAGGCGGTTGGATTGTCGATGGGGCTTGGCGCATTCGTTGCGGGCGTACTGCTCGCTGATAGCGAATATCGACACGCCCTTGAAACTGATATCGAGCCCTTCAAGGGGTTGCTTCTTGGGCTATTTTTTATTTCAGTTGGCATGTCAATCGACGTTGCGGCGGTACGCGAAAATCCCGCATTCATCGCTGGGTTGGTTGCAGCAATAATGGTTGCGAAGACAGTCATCAACTATGGTTTGGGCCGTGCTTTTGGCCTCGGTCGTGGTGCGACTCCACATTTTAGTCTGGTGCTTGCTCAGGTTGGCGAGTTCGCATTTGTTTTGTTTGCCTCAGCGAAAGCTGTCGGCGTTTTGGATGCGAAAACGTCGGCGCCCTTAGTGGCCGCAACGGCACTTTCGATGCTGATGTCGCCGCTGACCTTGGCTGCCTTTGATAAGTGGTTAGCACCGCGACTTGAAAAGAAGTCGAAGCCAGACGCAGACATGATCGAAAACACACACCCCGACGTCATCATCGCTGGCTTTGGTCGATTCGGACAAATCATTGGGCGTCTTCTTTACGCAAATGGAATTCGCGCGACCGTTCTCGACCATGAGCCCGATCAGATTGATCTGCTTCGCAAGTTCGGTTTCAAAGTTTACTACGGCGATGCCACACGCGAAGATTTGCTTCTTAGTGCCGGGGCCCGTGATGCGAAAATTCTAGTCGTAGCGATTGATGATCCAGACGCTTCAACGAAACTCATAGATCTTGCTCGCAAAGAATTTTCGCATCTAAAGATCTACGCTCGAGCTCGAAACGTCGCTCATGTCTATCAGCTGATAGAGCGTGGCGTAGACGCATTTGAACGCGAAACTTTCGAGGCATCTTTGGCATTGGGGCGCCGGGTGCTGCAGGGGTTGGGCTGGCCCGCTCACCCCACGTGGATCGCAGCGAATACCTTTAGAGATCACAACAATCAGATCCTACGCGACATGAGTAAGATGAGATCGAACCAAGAGGATCTTGTTTCGTACTCGAAACAAGCCCGTGCTGATCTTGAGAAAATGTTCGAACGTGAAAAGCAACGTCGAGAAAACGCGCAGGCCGGTTGGGATTAGCCACGTGTCATCGATGAGACGAGAAATCGTTTAAGAATTGATAAAAATGAGTGACGAAGACGCAGCCGTCGCATCCAATATCGGTATGGAAATGCGATCTGTTTGGATGTGGGCGGCGGTCGCCGCAATTTTGCTCGCGGGTGAAGTGTTGACCACGAGTTTTGTCCTTCTATTTTTCGCGATTGCGGCTGCAACAACGGCAGTCGTCACGCTGTTTCAGCCTGAAATGGGTGCACCGACCCAGCTGATCATCTTCGGCGTACTTGGGCTCGCCAGTCTTGCGGCAGGGCGTCGCTGGGTGAAGGCGAGAATGGTATCAAAGGCGGCTCCGGCCATTCATAACGACTCGAATGCCGAGTTCAACGCTGATCGCGATCTCGCGCCGGGCGCCGAAGGTGCCGTTCTTTATCAAGGAAGTCCGTGGACCGCAGTGAACGAGGGGCCTGAGCCGATTCGGGCGGGTGATCGAGTAAAAGTGGCCCGAACGTCTGGGATTAAAATCATGATCGTAAAGGTGAATTTATAATGGCTGGAGAAATGTCGCTATTCGGAATTGGGTTTGTCGTTTTTGTCGCGATCTTTTTGTTTAAAGCGGTTCGGATTGTTCCGCAGCAAGAGGTTTGGATTCTCGAACGAGTCGGAAAGTTTCAGGGTAGCCTCTCGGCTGGCCTTCATTTCGTATTTCCGTTCGTCGATGTCATTCGCTACAAGCACTCGTTGAAAGAAATTGTTTTGGATATTCCCGCACAGATTTGCATCACGCGGGACAACGTTTCGGTTCACATCGACGGCGTTATCTTTTTTCGTGTCGTTGATCCGATCAAGGCCAGCTACGGCATTAGCGACTACGTACAAGCTGTTGTTCAACTCGCGCAAACGACTTTGCGTTCTGAAATTGGAAAGCTTGATCTCGATCGCACATTCGAAGAGCGCGATAAAATCAACATGGCGGTCATCATGGCTATCGAACACGCGACTGAACCCTGGGGTGTGAAGGTCTTGCGTTACGAACTAAAGTCAATTCAGCCGTCGAAAGATGTTTTGGACGCGATGGAAAAGCAAATGCGTGCCGAGCGTGAAAAACGCGCGAATGTTCTTCAGTCAGAAGCAGATCGCGATTCGAAAATCAATCGGGCTGAGGGCGAAAAGCAAGAAACGATCAAAGCCTCCGAAGCGGATCGGCAGAAACAGATTAATGAAGCTGAAGGTAAAGCTCAGGCCATCTTGGCCGTCGCGAACGCCAGCGCTGAGGGCCTTCGACAGATCGCATCCGCGATGAGCGGGCCGGGCGGCGAGGCAGCCGCGAAGCTGAAAGTTGCAGAAGAATACATGAAACAATTCGGGCAGGTTGCCTACGACGCTCGGGCGATCATCGTACCGATGAACGTGAGCGACCCGTCATCACTGATCGCGACTGCAATGGCCGTTATGGATGGCGTCAGGCACACTGGGCAATCTTCGATCGAGCCTGGCGGGCGCGCCTAATCCCACAGTTAATTTAGCCATTCGAGATCGAGGCGCAGAAATGTGCCTCGGGCATTCGACGGCGACGACCGTTCTCGGTATGCAAAAAATTTTGTCACGAGGCTCGCCAGTGGCAAGCGGTCCGCGGTTTGCGTCCGATCATTCTCCCCGAACGTGCGGCGGCGGCCCGAGCGTGCGGCGGCGGCCCGAGCGTGTGGCGCAAGCTTCAACCCGAGCCGTGAAACTGTTTTTCGACTTGCACCATTGAGCGCGCGGCCACGCGCCTAAAGCCCTTGGCC
>JALHOI010000115.1:6552-8484 GCA_022843085.1 Pseudobdellovibrionaceae bacterium | reverse complement strand
CACGCACCGAACAATTGCGACTTCAGGCGCCGCAGATTCCTCCCTCGCGCAATGCTTCAGTCTTAATGTCCTATGACTTTCACGTCGATTTTTCGCAAGAATCAAAAGGTCGACTTCGATTGATCGAAATCAACACGAATGCCTCAATGAGTTTGCTGATTGATCTCATGAACGGCGAGAGGGGTCTCGAGCCAACCGAAGACACGGTCGACACAAGAAGTCTTCGCTGCTTTGGCCGTCGCGCGAAAGAGCTGCTTATGGATGACTTCGCTGAAGAAGTCGTGAGCGGGCACGGGCTTGCTCGCTCCGAAATTTCGCGCGCCCTTCAGGGAGCTCGCGTGGCCATCGTCGATGATGAGCCTCGCAAACAAAAACTCTTTATCGAATTTCTCATGTACAAAGAAAACTTTGAAAAGCGCGGCGCCCAGTGCGTCATCGCCGATCGCCGTGATCTCGAGATGCGCGACGGTCGACTGTGGGTAAAATCAGCTGCGCCAAGCGAACCTCCCCGCGGGTCAGAAGCTGCGCGGCCCTTCGGGCCCGACTCTGCACGGCCCTTCGGGCCGATCGACCTCGTTTACAATCGCACGACGGATTTTTATTTTGAAGAGCCCGAGTCGGCGGCGCTTCGCGAGGCGATGATGACATCGGCTGCGATAATTTCACCGAACCCTTACGACTACCGAATGCTCGCCGACAAAAATCGCCTCGTCGAGTGGTCAGTCGACGGTGCGCTCGAAAAATTGTATGGGTTGTCGACCGCCGACGCCAATCTCGTTCGTCGCGCACTTTTACGCACACGCGAGGTGAGGTCCTTTGACCCCGAGCAACTTTGGAAAGAGCGCAAAAGTTTGATGTTTAAACCGCGTCACGCTTACGGCGGGAAAGGTGTTTTCCGCGGATCGAGCATCTCGCGTGGAGCCTTCGAAAGCGTTATCGCCGGCGACGGCCTCGCACAAGACTTCGTGCCAGCACCTACAACCAAAATTGACGGCGTCGAGTTTAAGTACGACCTTCGCTTCTTCGCCTATCGCGACTACGTGCACGTCGCCTGCGCTCGCCTCTATCAGGGCCAAATGACCAACGCCACAACCCCCGGCGGCGGCGTGACCTCCATCCACTGGGTCTAAGGGTACCTGCTTCCCAAATTTGGGAAGCAGGTACCCTTAGAGTAACGCGTGTTCAAGTGAACTCTTTCGGCCTTCTTGCATCGAGAGAGAAAAGGTCGATCTTGTTAAAGCGCGCCGAACTTCATTCTCCTGGTCCGCATCCGGAGTGTCATTAATCCAGGTCAGTGCAGACTCATCGAAGCCGTCAGGGAATAGAACTGTATCTTCTGCGACCGGAATGACTAAAGACGTCCGCCCCATCAGCCCAGACAACGTTGAGTACCTGTAGTCTTCAGCGCGTTTGCAGAGCCCGGCTCGGACAGGGTTTCGGTAAACATATTTGTATGCATTCAAAAAGTAGTGGTTCGATTCGATTACTGTCTTGTGATTCCGCGATCCGTAGGTCTGATTAACCCGTCTTCGAACTGCCGATATCGCCCGGGCAGTGTCCCGCATGAAGTAGTTCAATGCTGGACTTAGATTTCCCGGCGGTGAAGACACCAGAAGGTGAAAGTGATTCGGCATCAGCACAAAGCTGTGCACCGACAGGTCGAAACCCTTCACAATCAGAAATAAATAATCAGACATTATCTGCCAGATCGGATCGAGATCTGAAGCGAAAGCTTCGCGATTCACCGTGCGTGCAGTGACGTGATAGGGCGAGGTCGATGTCGTCGGAACAAATTTTCGTGGCATACCTCTGGCGGAGCGAAACTTCGGCCAGCCTAGCACCCCGGAAAAATTGCCAGCCTGCCACCCAGGTTGTCTTTAAAATCCGAATTTCGTTTGAAGAGAGGGGGGAGGGGAAGGTTACAGGTTGACC
>JALHOI010000115.1:0-6542 GCA_022843085.1 Pseudobdellovibrionaceae bacterium | reverse complement strand
TTTATGTGGGGGGGGGGGGTAAGGTACCTGCTTCCCAAATTTGGGAAGCAGGTACCTTCCCCTCCCCCCTCCCGCCCTTGGTCCAATTGCTCAAGGTGAGACGCGCGGCGCCGATAGGAACGTGCAATGTCGAAACGATTGGCAACACGACCCGCAGCCTGGAATCAGCCGACACCCGGACAGCCCTCTAGGAAACAAGAGGAAAAACGCTGGGATTACGATTCGTTTGACGAGATCGATGGCGCGCATCCGTGGCAGGACAAAGTTCCTGAAGGTTGCGTCTTGTACCCTGTGCGCAAACTTTCGCGCGGTCAGGTGATGTGGTTCAATTTTCATCTCGCTAAAGATATGGGTCTGATACCCGCAGATCATCCGCACAAAATGACGCCCGAGCTCGACAAAAAAATTATCGAGACGTTTAGCATTCAAATCGTCAATGAGTGGGATCAAGAAAACGGCCCCGCGATTCCGCCGAACCTACTCAAACCTAAGCCCTACATGGCTACGCGCTATCTACAATTGCAACACGCCGACAAACAAGGTCGGACGAGTGGAGACGGCCGTGGAATTTGGAACGGAACAATTCGCCATCGCGGTACAACATGGGATGTCTCGAGCCGCGGCACGGGCGTGACACAACTTTCACCAGGCTCGGTCGAAGCGGCGCGAAATCTTAAGACCGGCACCGAAGAATTCGGCTACGGCTGTGGCCAGGCGGATACAAGTGAACTCATCGGCAGCGCAATTTTCTCAGAAATTTTTCATCGAAACGGATTGTCGACGGAACGAGTTCTTGCGGTCATTGACCTCGGTCGCGGCGTTGGCATCGGAGTTCGCGCAGCACCGAACCTATTTCGTCCGGCACACCTATTTCTTTGGCTGAAGCAAGGCGAACGCGACACTCTCGCACGCGGGTTTGATCTCGTCATCCAGCGGCAACACGAAAACGGCGCCTGGTCATGGAACCCGCGAGGCCCTGACCGCTACCGACGAGCGGTGAACGAAATCGCACGATCTTTTGCGCAGTTCGCCGCACAGCTAGAGCGCCGCTACATCTTCGCCTGGCTCGACTGGGACGGCGACAACGTTTTAGCGAACGCGGGCATCATCGACTACGGAAGCATAAGGCAGTTCGGACTTCGCCACGATCAGTACCGGTACGACGACGTCGAACGTTTCTCGACAAATCTAAATGAACAGCGCGGCAAAGCGCGGTTTACGATTCAAGTTTTCGCACAAGCGGTCGAGTTTCTAGAAACAGGTCGCAAAGCAAATTTAGAAAAATTCGCCAACTGTGAAGCCAGCCGAATCTTCGATCGCGAATTCGATCTTGAAATTCGTCGGGAATTTCTAGCGCAGCTCGGTCTTGACTCAAATGATGCCGACACGTCCCTCCAGGGATCAAATAAGCGCGCGGTTGAGGCGCTTTACTCAGCGTTCTTAAAACTCGAGACGACAAAAACCAAAGCGGGCCTAAGAAAACTTCCTGACGGCGTCAACCGCCCTGCCGTTTTCAATATGAGAAAACTTCTGCGAGAACTTCCAGATATCGCAATCGATGAAAATCGAATTTGGAAAGCACCCGAAGCAGTAGTTTGTCTGGAGCTGATGCGATCATCGTTTGCGAAACGTAGCGACCTTAAACTACGCGGAGCTTTGAAAACTAAAATCGAAACATTTTTGAATTCGTACATTGAATTCATGAAGGCGTTGTACGGCGAAAAACTTCACCCCGCGAAACTGCGATCGTTGCGCCAGCGGTCGCGACAAAAAAACTTCGAGGGGCGAATAACCGGAAATGGATCCGAGTACCTTGTCGAAGAAATTGTCAAAGCTCGAAAGCGCGGAGTCACGCTCGACGATCTTCGCCACGCGGTCGAACTCTTTATCGCGTCGCAAGCCCCACACAACCCACCGAACACCCGACCCTCGGTCGTCTCGAGCGGAGCCGGTGACCTCTTCAACACTCTCGTTAATATCTCGCTCGAACACGAAGAAGATATCTGACAAAATCGCGCCCCCGCGAGAGTAGGCTCAAGCCGACGCCTACTTGGCGGTCTTCAGCCCTTCAATTCAAATCGAATGTTCAGTTCGCGACGACGACTTTGGTGTTGAGTCAATCTGGTAATCGCATTTGGCGCGAGATCTCTTGGCGCGAGAACATAAGAGCATCGAGGACGTCGCCAGATTCGTGGACAAATTTTATTTGGACCAGGCCCTTCACGCATTGTGAAATCGACACAGCGTGCCTGTAGAACGAGGCCGCGCATTTAACGGGTGTCTGATTCGCGGCCTCTGTCCAAGGCATGACGAACTGAATTTCGTAGTAGCGCCTACCCGGCCCGAACACCGCTTCGTATACGTTGGTGCCCCACGCCGAACCTTGGCGCATTTGAAACCACCTGATGTCGCCAAAAAGGAGAGGAGTTAAGTTTTGAATGATGCTTTCGTGATATTGCTTCGCCAAAACTCGTTTTTTACCGTCGTCGGCCTCGGCGCGCAGTAAAAGCAAACTCACGGCCGCCGGGTTTGCCGGAATCAGGAAAACATTCAAGGCGTCGATCTGCCGAAAATGGGCTTCAGTGCGCCCGTGTGAGGCCATGGGAATCGACGCGAATGCGACCAGAGCGAATGCAATGAGTCTCACGAAACTTACTCCTGAGAGAGATTTAAGGAGGGTCTGCAGCTGGGTAGCACTTGCAGCAAAAATGCCATTTAAATTCCACCGAACCGGGTCTAGACGGCGTCTGCACGACGCGCTAACTAATAAGTCATGATCATCGTTACAGGTGCGACAGGCTTTATCGGATCCGCCATGATTTGGCAGCTGAACACTCGCGGAGTTCGCGACATCGTCGCCGTCGACACGGTTCCACCTGAATCGCGGCCCGGTGTTCTCGCAAAACGACAAATCAGCCGATTTCTTCTCAAAGATGAGTTGTTGTCGTTTCTCGAAACAGGCGAAGCGCAAGCTAACGTTACCGCCGTCATTCACATGGGTGCGTGTTCATCGACAACTGAAATGGATGTCAGTTTTCTTACGGAAAACAACTTCGACTACACACGGAAAATCTGGAATTGGTGCACACAGTTTGAAAAGCCGATGATCTATGCGTCGAGTGGTGCTGTCTACGGCGATGGTTCGAACGGCTTTGACGATGCGACCCCGACAAAGACTTTTAAGCCGTTGAATCCCTACGGCGACTCGAAAGCACAGTTTGATTGTTTTGTCGACGAATCGATTGCGGGCCGCGAACACCAACCGCCAAGTTGGTACGGCCTGCGATTTTTTAACGTGTTTGGGCCCAACGAATATTTGAAGAAGGATATGGCGAGCGTCGTCTTCAAGGCGTTTCATCAGATTCGGGAAACCGGCCGGCTGAAACTTTTTAAATCTCACCACCCCGACTACAAAGATGGTCAACAGCTGCGCGACTTCGTCTACGCGAAAGACATTGTTCGCTGGATGGACGAGCTGGTTATCCGTGCTATTGAGGCGCGCCGTAAATCGCAATCGGGTCTTGCCGCGACCAGCGGCATCTACAACATGGGTTTCGGACAGGCACGCAGCTGGAACGACCTCGCAGGCGCAACTTTCAAAGCGCTCGAAAAGCCGCTTGCGATCGACTACATCGAAGTACCCGTCGAGATGCGACCCCGCTATCAATACTTCACAGAAGCTAAGATTGATCGTTTGATGTCGCTGGGCCTGACGAAACCGCGGTGGACGCTTGAAAACGCAATTTCAGACTACGTCGCGAATCATTTAAAGAAGTTTGACGGTGGCCCTGAACAGGATCCGTGGCTGTGAGCCGGCTTCCGCCGCATCTCGAGCGCTACGCGGTCGACCAAGATTACGCGCGTTACACGCCTGTCGACCAATCGGCCTGGCGCCACATTATGCGCCAGCTAAAGTCTTTTTTGTCAGAACACGCACACCCTTGTTATCTCGAGGGCCTTGCGCGAACCGGTATCGAAACGGATTCAATTCCTCACATTGAGGTCATGAACGATAAGCTTGAAAAGTTTGGCTGGCGCGCGGTTTCTGTCAGCGGTTTTATTCCGCCCGCCGCCTTCATGGAGCTTCAATCACTTGGAGTTCTTCCGATCGCAAGCGACATGCGTTCTGTTGATCACCTTCTCTACACGCCAGCGCCAGACATTGTTCACGAAGCGGCCGGGCATGCTCCAATTCTCGTCGATCCGTCTTTCGCGAGCTATTTGAAATCTTATGCGCAGGTGGCAAGCAAAGCGATTTTGTCGCGCGAAGATATGGAGCAGTACGAGGCCATTCGAGTTCTTTCTGATATGAAAGAAGACCCGGGTTCGACCCCGTGGCAAATTCAACAGGCCGAGAAGCGACTTAAATATTTGACCGACGCGATGACCGACACCTCAGAAGCCGCTGTGCTGGGCCGAATGAACTGGTGGACCGCCGAGTACGGTTTGATTGGTGATCTCAAAAATCCAAAGATTTTTGGTGCGGGTCTGCTGTCTTCCATCGGCGAATCTCGCTCTGCGATGAGCGCTACAGTTAAGAAAATTCCGCTGACAATCGACTGCATTCAGTACGCTTACGACATCACCGAACAGCAACCACAACTTTTCGTGGTCGACACATTTGAAAGACTCGGCGACATACTTGAAGAACTAGCGAGGAAAATGGCGTTTCGTAGAGGGGGCGTTGAGTCACTCGAAAAAGCCAAGCGAGCGAAAACCGTCAATACGATCGAGCTCGATTCGGGACTTCAAATTTCTGGCCGTCTGAAAGATTTTCGAGTCGCCGCAGGCGAAGCTGCCTATCTTTCGTTTGATGGCCCGACCCAACTTTCACTGCTCGGTACCGAGATTGCGGGCCAAGGCGTCGATCATCACCACCACGGATTCGGCTCTCCGCTGGGACGCGCGGCTGTAGAGTTCGACGGGTCACGCTCTTCTGCCTTCGCGCTCGCATCTCTGACGCCTGGTGAGCTTGAACGCATCGGCTTCAAAAGTGGAAACACCGTCTCACTCTATTTCGAGAGCGGAGTCGTGGTTCAAGGTCGCGTTACAAAACTCATTTTCTCATCCAGCGAGAATCTCGTGATCGCAACGCTTGAACAAGCTCGTGCCACACACGGTGACCATTTACTCTTTGACCCGGCTTGGGGAGTCTTCGATATGGCTATCGGAGCTAACGTCGCCAGCGTTTACGGTGGGCCGGCCGACCGCGCTCGCTTTGGGGCGACCGAAGATTTCACGAAGAAAACGATTCCACGCCGCGTGTATGAAGATTCGGTTCTCTTGCGGCATCAGCTTTATAGCGATGTCGCGAGCCTTCGAAAACTCGTATCAGAGGCCGTTTCAAAATCTTCGGCCTCGCCGGGCCTCGAAGTTAAATTGAGGCAATTGGTCGACTTGGCCAGTTTGAGGTGCGCTGACGATTGGCTTCTGATGACAGACCTACTCGAGGTCGCTGAAAACCTAGGAAAAAATCGAGACGAATCGGTGAGCCGTCTGCTGGATAACATTCAGAGAATCGCTCTCGAAAATCCGACGGCGGCCCTTCATATCGCGGATGCGAGAAAAACGTTGCACCACCCGTGACAACGCTGGCGCGCACGGCCGTCGTGCTTCATCGCCCAATCTACCCGCGCAACATTGGCATGTGTGCCCGCGCCATGGGAAATCTTGGTTGCTCTGAGCTTCACATCATCGCGCCCCGCTGCGACTGGACGTCGTCGATGGTGCAGCACGAAGCGCGGCAAGGGGCCACTCATGGTGCCGACATTCTCAAAGCGGCGACGATTCACGAGTCTGTTGAAACGTTTCTCGAACAACATGGGCAAGGCGTAAAAATAGCGTTCAGTGCACGCGACGGGTATGGCAAACGCGTCAACGACTTCTCTGGCCTGCTTGCGAAGTTTCGCGACGAACCCGCACACCCGATCTGGAACGGCGATACACACGTCCAGCTTCATTTCGGCACTGAAGACGACGGCATGACTCTCGAAGAGCTCGAGCCGGCAAATTTCATTTGTCGGTTACCTGCGACCGGTGCACACACAAGTTTCAACTTGTCGCACGCCGTCTTGATCGCGCTTTACATTTTAGAAACCGAACTTGGCTTGGCTGCGCCAAGAACACGCGACCTCGGCGCCGGCGACCACGGGACCGGTTTCAAAGACGGGGCCCCCGTCGCGCTCGCTCCGGGTCGGCTTGAGTATCCGCGAAAAGCGATTCGTCAGTGGCTTGAAATGCTCGGTTTTGATTTGAGTTCTCGAAAAATCAACATCGAGACTTCGCTCAACCGCGTGATTCTTTCGCACTGCCCGTCACCGGACGACGTGCGATTGCTAGAAAAAGTCCTGTTTCAAACTATTGAAAAATTAAAACTTGTCGCGAAAGACAACAGTCACAACAAATGATTTAGACCGTGAGGTTTACATCGGTAAATCGAAACGGCCCGTAATGTGAAGGTCAGGCCCAATCAGCTTCACGCGTTGCCGCTGCAGCTTCCAAATCTCGGCTAGTGTTTTGACACCGCAAAGATCCGACCAACC